>NZ_JBITBT010000007.1:86333-247663 GCF_044452505.1 Amycolatopsis sp. NPDC051903
CGGCGGGGGGGCGCCACGCGGGGCCTGCTGGGCCGGGGGTTGGGCCCGGGGGGGGGCGGGCCCCTCCACACCCCGGGGCCCCCCCCCCCCCCGCGGCGGCCCCCCCCCCCCCCCCCCCCCGCCCCCCCCCCGAGGCCCTGGTCGCGGGACGCTCAGGTGTTGAGCGTGCCGTAGACGATGATGTTGTCGAGGTAGCTGTGCGCGGCGGCGTCGAACGCCCCGCCGCACGTGATGAGGCGGATCTGCGGGTCGGTCGTGTTGCCGTACACCGCTTCCGTGGGGAACGACTTCTTGGCGATCTGGTCGACCTTCGTGACGGTGAAGGTGGCCTTCGAACCGTCCTGCCTGCCGATCACGACCTGGTCGCCCTTCTTCACCTCGTGCAGCCGCCAGAAGATGCCCTTCTGGTGGTTGCCGTCGATGTGACCGAGCACCACCGCCGGGCCGACCTGGCCGGGCGTCGGGCTGTAGGAGTACCAGCCCGCCTGCAGCGGCTCGGTCACCGGCGGCACCTGCACGGTCTTGTCGGGGTTGACGCCCAGGGGAACCAGCGACGAGTGGGCGCCGATGCTCGGCACGTCGAGCGAAACCGGCACCGACCGCACCAGCCCGACGGCGGGCGCGGCCGACGTCGCGGGCGCGGCCGGCTGCTGCGCCGGCGTCGGCGAACCGCAGCCGATCAGCGCGAAGTTCGCGACGAGGGCCAGCAGCAGCCCGAAGAGCCCGAACCGGCGACGGGTCACTGAACGGTCACCGCGGCGAGCGAGCCGTCACCGGTCTCCGGCGCGCCGGCCGGGACGACCGACACCTGGCCGGGGCCTTCGGCGGGCGGCTTCGCGGGCGCGGTGGGCTGGCTCGGGCTGCTCGGCGTCGTCGTGGCGGCCACCTTCGCGCAGGTCGAGGAGGCGAGCACGATGTCGCCGCTGCCCAGCGCACCGGTGGCCTTGCCGCCGAGGAGCTTGATGTGCAGCGCGTTGACGGTGACGCTGCCGTCCTCGTGCTTGATCTGCTCGTTGACGATCACCTGCACCACCCCGGGCACGCCGATCTTCTGGTCGGGCGCGGTCCCCACGGGCAGCTTGCCGATGCGGCCGAGGTCGAGGCCGGCGAGCTCGGACGACGCCTTGATGCCGTCGGGCGTGGACGTGCACTCGGAGCTGATCACGCGCGCCTTCGGCGTCGCGCCCGCGAGCGGGGCGAGCACGGGCAGCGTGGCGTCGACGACGGCGGCCTTCGCCGTGACGTCCGGGTCGCCCTGCTTGGCCGAGCTGGTGATCGCCTTCGCGGTGACCAGGCCCTTGAGCGGCGCGTCGACCACCGACGCGGAAGTGGGTCCGTCCGTGTTCGACGGCGCGATCTTGCCCGTCTCCACCGAGATCCCCTTGTCCCCCAGCACTCCCGCCAGCAGCGAGACCGACGCGGAGGCGCCGTAGGCCGACCCCGCGGGCGCGTCGGCGGCGACCGCGGCCGGGGCGGCGGTGGCCGTGGCGAGGAGGGCGAGAGCCGGAGCGGCGACCACGAGGGTCCGTCCGCGCAGCAGGGCAGAACGCATGAATTGTCCTTTCGAACACCAAGAAATGGACCCGCCGACGGACCCCCGAATCCGCGCGTGAGGCGACGCAACTGTCGATCACCGGCGAGACCGTGACGCTATCAAGGGGGCTCGGAATGGCAAAACAAGATCCACTGCGCAACGCGTCGACCAAGCCGGGTCAGTGACCACGTTTTTCGCACTTTCACCACTAACGTGTGATGTAACGCGGTGCTGCTGCGCCGTTTTCCCTACTCAGCGCTCCAGGTTCCGACGCCCACCGGGCGGATTCCCACGCCTGCCACTCTTCAGGGTGATCCTGAAGGCGAGTGACACGCGGGTACCGACCGTGATGTGACCGCTACGAGATTCTGTTGGTTTCCCATCAGTTTTTGCAACGGGAAGCAACTTTTCCGCGATGGGCGAAATTGTCCACTATGGAGCGGGGAACGGCATTCACGATCACCGCCGCGCCACCCGCGCGGAAGCCGAGACGAGCATCGGCCGCCCGTCGGTCCGCAGCACGCACGTGGCCACCACGACGCCCCGGCGCACCGCCTCGTCGCTCACCGTGCCGTCGAGCCCCACCCGGACGGATTCGATCGCCACCACCGGCCCCCGGAACCCACCGCGCAACAGCTGGTTCGTCCACGCCGAGCCGACGAGCGCGCGGTCCGCCGAGGCCGTGGACGAGCAGGCGGCCGCGGCGTCGTCGACCCGGACACCGGCCTTGTTCCAGACCGAGAGTGTGCCCTTGACCAGAGCGCCCGGCGAGTACGCGTCCCGGTCCAGCTTCAACGACGCGCCGAGCGGCACCGCCGGGTCTTCGGCGAGCGGCGCGGCGAACGCGGCCACGAGGGCCACGGCCGCAGGCAGCCCGAACCACAGGGACTTCCGCATGACACCCCCCGAGAGTCAACCGGCCCAGGGTATCCGTTGACCGGACCACAAGGACGGCAGTCGCAGCGGTTGTGCCGCCGCCGGCCGCCGCCATCGAGGAAGACCCGATCCTGTCCTCGATGGCGGCGTCCGAGCCGGCCGCGCCTACCGCCTGCTGCCCGGCCTCACTTCAGGTGCCGCGCGAAGAACAGGTTCGCGGCGTCCCCCTCGAACTCCGGGACGCCGGTGTGCCCGCCCGTGTTGGCGTGCAACGTCTTCTCCTGGGAGCCGAACGCGTCGAACACGTTCAGGGCCAGCTGCCGGTCGTTGCCTTCGTCGTCCCACTGCAGCAGGACCAGCAGTGGAATGGTGACCCGCCGGGCCTCCTCGAACGTCGCGCGGGGCACGAAACTCCCGGCGAACAGCAGGGCGGCCGAGATGCGCGGCTCGACCACCGCGAGCCGGATGCCGATGGCGATGATCCCTCCCGAATACCCGACCGGGCCGCCGATCTCGGGGAGCGTCAGGAGGGCGTCCAGCGCGGCCCGCCATTCCGGGGCCGCCTGGTCGACCAGCGGGAGGACGAGCCGGTCGACGATCCCCTCGCCGACCGGCTCGCCGGCCTCCAGCGCCCGGTGCAGATCGGCGCGGGCCTCCTCGGCGGCGGCGGACCTCGGCCGGTCACCGCTCCCGGGGAGTTCGATGGTGGCCGCGGCGAAGCCCTGCGCCGCGCAGTGCCGGGCCCGGGCCGCCAGCCGGGGGTACATCCGGTGCAGCCCACCGGGGTGGCCGAGCAGCATCAGCGGGGCCGGTGCGGACGCGGATCCGGGCGTCCACAGGATGCCGGAGATCTCGCCGAGGGTGAACGCGCGTTCGAGGACGCCGTCTTCGAGGCGCTGTTCGGAGGTGAATCGCATGGTCGTGCCTTTCGGGAGTGCGCTTGAGCGGCGCTCCCGGACGACCTATCGCCCGGCCGTGACCCCGGAGGGGAGCACCCATGTCGCTTGGTTCACGGGTACCACCTCCTCGTTCTCTCGCACGGCCTCCGGAAAGGTAGCAGCGGTCGCCGTGGTCCGCCTACGGGTTTTCGCGGCGGCCCGGGTGCGTCACCTCGTGGTCCGGGCGATGAGTTTGCCCGCCTCCCACAACAGGAACAGCGCCACCGCCGGCACCAGCGCCCAGAAGAACTGGAACAAGTTCAGGTCCGTGGTGCCCAGCAGCTTGTTGAACACGTCCATCTTGATGACCAGCACCGCCAGCACGAACTCGCCCAGCATCGCCCAGTTCATCTGCTTGCTGTCGAACGTGGCGGTGGTGAACGCGGTGCCCGTCTCGCTGCGGCACTCGACCGCGGCGACGATCAGGCACAGCGCGAAGGCCGTGAAGGCGATCGTGGTGGCGATCTCGGCGCTGCCGTAGTGCGTCCGGCCGAACGACAGCAGCAGGAGCAGCCCGACGGTGATGGCGAGCCCGGCGAGCCCGACCGTGATGAACACCGGCAGGGTGAGCACGGACTCGCCGCGCGGCCGCGGTCTGAGGTTCATCAGGCCCGGCGTCTCGCGGTCGAAGCCGAGCGCGAAGCCGAAGGGCGCGTTGACGATGAAGTGGATCCACAGCACCTGCGCGGGCGAGAACGGTTCGCCGGCGGCGATGTTGAACAGGCTGGCGCCCAGGAACGTCAGGACGAACACGACCAGCAGCACCAGGACGAAGCGGATGTACTTGGTGAGGTTGTCGTAGATCTTGCGGCCCTGTTCGACGGCGAACACGATCGTCGCGAAGTTGTCGTCGGAGAGGATCATCCGGCCGGCGTTCTTCGCGACGTCGGTGCCGCTGCCCATCGCGATCCCGAGGTCGGCCGCCTTGATGGCGGGCGCGTCGTTGACGCCGTCGCCGGTCATGGCGACGACGTCGCCCTTCTTCTTGAGCGTGTCGGCGAGGATCACCTTGTGCTCGGGCGACACGCGGCCGACCACACCGATGTCGTCGATGCGGGCCAGCCGCTGCTCTTCGGACAGGTCGGCGAACTCCGAGCCGAGGATCGCGTCGCCCGGGATGCCGAGCTGGCGCGCGATCGCCGCGCCCGTGGTGACGTCGTCGCCGGTCACCATGCGCACGCGGATGTGCGCGGCCTGCGCGTCGGCGACGGCGCTCTTGGACTGCTCGCGCGGCGGGTCGACCATCGCCACGAGGCTCGTCATCTGCAGGCCGGTGACGCAGGCGAGCAGGTCTCCGTTCGGGTCGAACGCGGCGGCGTCGAGGTCGCGCTGGGCCGCGGCCATCACGCGCCGGCCCTGCCCTTCCATGCTCTTCATGCGCTCGTGGGCCTTACGCCGCAGCTCGTCGTTCCACGGCACCGTCTTCGCGCCCGACAAGGCGGTGGCCGCGCGGTCCATCACGGCCGGCGCCGCGCCTTTGACGAAGCAGCGCACCACGTCCCGGCCCGACGCGTCGACGGTTTTGTGGAACGTGGCCATCAGCTTGTACGACGGGTCGAAGGGCAGCGTGGCCACGCGCGGCAGGTTGTCGCGGGTCTCGTCGACGTCCAGGCCCGCCTTGTGGGCGAGCACGAGCAGCGCGCCCTCGGTCGGGTCGCCGACGACCTTCCCGTCGACGATCTTGGCGTCGCTCGCGAGCAGGTAGGGCAGGATCGCGCTCTCGAGGCTGTCGGTCGAGCCGGCGGCGTGGTGGACGCGGCCCTCCAGGCTGTAGCCGGAGCCGCTGATCGTGTAGCGGTCGGTGAGGTCCACCACCTCCACGGCCGTCATCTGGTTCATGGTGAGCGTGCCGGTCTTGTCGGAGTTGATCGCCGACGTGAAGCCGAGCGTCTCGACCGAGGGCAGGTCCTTGACGATCGCGTTGCGCTTGGCCAGGTCGACGCTGCCGAGAGACAGGATCACCTGGCTCACCGTCGGCAGCGCCTCCGGGATGGCCGCGATGGCCAGCGAAACCGCGCTGATGAACAGGGCGTCCCACGCGACGTCGCGCCCGCGGCCGAGCACGAACATCACGACCATCGTGATGCCGGCCGCCGCGGCGATCCACAGCGTGAGCGTGTTGAGCTGCTTGGTCAGCGGCGACTGCTCGCGCACGGTGGCCGACAGCATGCCGGAGATCTTGCCCAGCTCCGTGTCGGCGCCCGTGCCGGTGACGATGACGGTGGCGCTGCCGTGCGTCACCGGGCAGTCCATGAACGCCATGTTCGACTGGTCGCCCGGACCGAGCTTGCCGGCGGTCAGCGCCTCGGCTCCCTTGGCCGCGGGCGTGCTCTCGCCCGTGAGCGCCGATTCGTCGATCTGCAGCGCGCTGGCCGCGACGATGCGGCAGTCGGCGGGCACCTGGTCGCCGGCCGCGATGAGCACGACGTCGCCGACCACGAGCCGCTCGGCCGGGAGTTCCCCTTCGACGCCGTCGCGGCGCACGCGCGCGGTCGCCTTCATCATCGACTTCAGCGCGTTCATCGCGCTCTCGGCCTTGCCCTCCTGGCGCAGGCCGACGACCGCGTTGCCCACGGTCAGCACGATCAGCAGCACGGCGGTGCCCCACTGCTGGATCACCAGCGACACCACCGCGGCGGCGATGAGGATGAGCTGCATGTAGCTGCGGTACTGGTCGAGGAACCGCAACAGGGCCGGTTTCGGCTTCTCCTCGGGCAGCGCGTTGGGACCGTTGACACTCAGCCGCTCGGCGGCCGTCGCCGAGGACAGCCCGAACTCGAGGTCGACGCCGAAGGCCGAGGCCACGTCCTGCGGAGTTCGCGAGTACCAGTTGTGCTCCTTCACCGGCGCCTGGTCCTGTGCGGCCATGGCCCGCCCTCACTTCTTCCGGCGCTTCTTCTTGCGACGCTTCTTCTCGGCGGCAGCGGCCGCGTACGGGTCGGCGGGTGCGCCCTCGGGCGCCTCGGCCTCCAGCTCCGAGCGCGCGACGAGCAGGTCGCTGCGCCGTTCTTCGCTCACCGTCGGGTACTGCGGGTCGATTTCGATGAGGGTGTGCGCGAGCACCGCGGCGGCCGCGATGCGCGCGAACCACTTGCGATCGGCCGGGATCACGTACCAGGGCGCCCACTCGGTGCTCGTCGCGGAGAGCATCTTCGAGAACGCGCGCTGGTAGTCGTCCCAGTAGCGCCGCTCCCGCGCGTCGGCGGCGGAGAACTTCCAGTTGCGGTCGGGCCGGTCGATGCGCCGCAGGAACCGCGTGCGCTGCTCTTCCTTCGAGAGGTTCAGGAACAGCTTGACGACCTTGAAGCCGTTGTCCGACAGGTAGCGTTCCCAGTCGTTGATCTCCCGGAAACGGCGCGCCCACACGTGGCCCTGGCGCGCCGAATCGGGCAGCTGCTGACGCTGCAGGTGCTCCGGGTGCACGCGCACCACGAGCACCTCTTCGTAGTGCGAACGGTTGAAGATCCCGATGTCCCCCCGCGACGGCAGGCGGCAGGCGTAGCGCCACAGGTAGTCGTGGTCCAGCTCCTCGGCCGAGGGCACCTTGAACCCGCTGACCTTCACGCCCTGGGGGTTCACGCCGCTCATCACGTGGCGGATCGTGCCGTCCTTGCCGCCGGCGTCCAGTGCCTGCAGGCAGACGAGCACGCCGTACGTATTCTGCGCCGCCAGCCGCCGCTGGTAGTCCGCGAGCAGCTCGACGCCCGCCGCCAGCAGCTCCCGGCCGTCCTTCTTGTTCAGGAAGTCGGCCTTGTAACCGGGATCGAAGTCCCGCGCCAGCCGCACCCTCGACCCCGGCTGCACCCGCAACGGCTCGATGAACTCCGCGATCCGCTCCACCCGCAAGTCGGCCATCGTCTGAACCTGGCAAACGGGACGGGTGGTGCGCTCACCTCCTGGAGGTGAGATACACGTGGCCGCGGGTTACCGGTGGCGCGCCAGTCACCCGCGGCCGGCCGACGGGCGTGGATTTCCGCTGGTGGGAGGGGTGGGTGGGCTCACCCGTTTCAGGTGGTGCGTGGGTCAGTCCGGCCTGCGGTGACCGGCTGCGGCCGAGCCTTGTGGTCCAGCCCAACCGCAAGGAATTCCGCAGCCGCGGAACCAAGGTCGGTGAGCCCGCTACGACCGGTTCGCGGCATCCGCGGCGAGGCCCGTGCGCTGGAGCTTCTGCCAGGGCAGCTGCGCCCCCGCGATCGCGGTCACCACGGACTGCACGACGACGAGGTACATCAGCTGCCGGTACACGAACTGCTGCAACGGGAGCAGCAGCAGCGAACGCAGCCGCTCACCGTCGAGCCGGAACGCGATCACCGCGGGAATCGCTTGCAGCACCAGGAAAACCAGCCAGTACGCGCTCACGGTGAGCGCATCACTGGTGAGGATCCCGAAGAGCGCGGCGGCGTCGACGAGCGGTGCCAGCACGGGGAGCAGCACTTGGAACAGCAGCAGGTACGGCAGGCCACGCCGGCCCAGGTGGCCGGCAGCGCCGCGTTCGAACACGGCGTGGCGGTGCTTCCAGACCGCCTGCAGAGTGCCGTAGCACCACCGGTACCGCTGCTTCCACAGCTGGCCGAGCGTGGCCGGCGCCTCGGTCCAGGCGCGGGCCTCCTGCTCGTAGACGACCCGCCAGCCGGCGCGTTCCATGGCCATGGTCAGATCCGTGTCCTCGGCCAGCGTGTCGACCGGAATACCGCCGAGCCGCAGCACCGCGGACCGGCGGAACGCACCGATCGCGCCCGGCACGGTCGGCATGCACCGCAGGACGTCGTAGAACCGGCGGTCGAGGTTGAACCCGATCACGTATTCGATGTGCTGCCACTGCCCGAGCAGGCCACGGCGGTTGCCGACCTTCGCGTTGCCGGACACCGCCCCGATCTCGCGGTCGGCGAAGTGCTGGACCAAGGTGTGCACCGTGCCGGGTTCCAGCACCGTGTCACCGTCGACGAGCACCACGAGCTCGGTGGGCGCAGCGGCGATGCCGGTGTTGAGCGCCGCGGCCTTGCCCGCGTTCGCCTGCCGGATCAACCGGACGCGCCGGCCCACGTACTTCTCGACGAGTTCGGCGGTGCCGTCGGTCGACCCGTCATCGACGACGATCACCAAGACGCGGTGGTTGGACGCGAGGACCGAACGGATCGTGGCTTCGATCCCGGCGCGCTCGTTGTAGGCGGGGACGATGACCGTCACCGGCGCGTTGACGGCGCGGAGCCTCGTCGACCGTCGCCGCCGCACGTGCACCGCGGTGGTGATCAGCGTGACCAAGGTGCGCAACGCGGCGAGCACACTGGCGACGATCAGGAGCACGGTCAGCGAGCTCGCGACCACGCCGCTGGCCTGCACGGCTCCGATCAGCAGCCAGCCGGCCGCCCGTTGACCGATTCCGGCGGGGGCGCCGGCCGAGCCGAGCCCGACCGCGGCGCTCACCGGACCCAGCCGCCACCCCTTGGCCTGCAACTCGGGGATCAGCCGGTCCAGCGCCGCCACGGTCTGTGAACGATCACCGCCCGCGTCGTGCATGAGCAGGACGGCTCCCCGATCGTCCCTGGGGGTGGAGTTCGCGACGATCGTGGCGATCCCGGGCCGTTGCCAGTCTTCGGAGTCCGTGTCGGAGAGCACGGCGATCTTGCCGTCGGCGCCGATCCGCTGGATCGACGTCCAGGCCGGGTCGTCGATCGACGCGGGCGTGGCCGAGTACGGCGGCCGGACCAGCGCCGGCGACACCCCGGCCGCACCGGACACGGCGAGATCGGTGAAGCGCAGTTCGAGCTGTGTGCGCAGTTCGCCGGCCGACCGGAGATCGACGTGGGTGGCGGTGTGGTTGCCGATGTCGTGGCCGTGGGCCGCGATTTCCCGCACCAGGCCCGGGTACTCGGCCGCGTGCGCGCCCGTGACGAAGAACGTGGCCTTGACGTGGTACCGGTCGAGCACGGCGAGGACCGCCGGGGTCCAGGTCGGGTCGGGTCCGTCGTCGAAGGTCAGGGCGAGCGTCTTGTCCGGCGGGCGCCGCACGTCCGGCGAGCTGTTCCGCGCGTCGATCAGGGAGCCGCCGTTCCGCACCTCCGTGGGCACGCCGGAGGCGCTCGTCTGTGGCGCGGTCTCGTCGCTGGAGAACTCGCCCAGCACCACGGAGTGCAGCGCGAGCAGGCCGACGACGGCCGCCAGCACCACGATCAGCAGGAACCAGTGCGCACGCGGGGCCGGAGCGTCTCTCCGGGGCCGGTGGCGGCCGTTCGCCATCAGGGCCGCGGCTTCTTGCTGGTGTCGGCCTTGCCCGGGGGCGTGTCCGGGGCGTGGGTGCTGCGGTGGTCGACGCCCGGAGCCGTCTGGGAAGTCGTGGTGACCGGCTCCGCGGCCGTCGTGGTCACGGACCGCGCGGGGTCGTTCGCGTTGACGGGCGTCGGGTCAGCGCTGGATTCGGGCGCCGGCGGAGCCTCGGTCGTCGTGCTCTGATCGGCCGGATCCGCGGGCGTGGTCGCGACGTCGGTGTGCGCGGGGCCGAGCTGCGTGATCGGCACGAGCAGCGGCGACGGCACCGGCGCCCCGAGCAGCGCGGCGACCAGAACCACGACGTAGCCGACGGTCAGGACCCCGCCACCGATCGCCACGCGCCGGAAGATCTTCCGCCGCCGCCCCGTCGCGTCCACGAACACCGGCGGCTCCGCCGGCGCGCCTGCGGCGTCATCGGCTTCCACGAGATCAACGGGATCGGGCATGTCTCACTCCATCGGCGGGGAGGCCAACCCAACCACACCACGATCCGTGAGCGAACCCCGATCCGCTCAGTGGCAGGCAATCTCACACACCGATCAAGGCGAAACCTTGGTACAGAGCCACTTCAGCGGCGGGCACCGGCCTGCGCCGGACTCCGACGTCACTGCGTGCCGCGCCGTCCGGGCAGTTGTGGTGGCTCAGATAGTCCGCTGGGGTTCAGCGGGTGGCGAGCCAGGGTGCCAGCAGCGCTTCCAGATCCGCGTCCGAAAGCGGCCGCGGGCCTTCGCCGAACCCCTGCCAGCGCGAAGCGTCACGGGCGGCGTGGAAGTCGACGGAGTACGCGCGCATCAGCACGTACATGAACGACACCGGGTCGAACCGCTCGCCCAGCAGCGTGCGGGCCGTGCGGGCCACGTCGGTGGCCGTGCGGCCGCCGGTCAGTTTGAGTTCCTCGGCAGCCGGATCGAGCAGGCTGGGGGTCGACATCAACGCAACTTCTCCATCACTGAAACGAAAACTCAGCCCTCGGCGGCCAGCTGGCCACACGCGGCGGCGATGTCCTGACCGCGGGTGTCGCGCACGGTGCACGCGACGCCGCCCGCGTTGACCAGGCGCACGAACTCGCGCTCGACGGGCTTCGGGGAGGCGTCCCACTTCGAACCCGGCGTGGGGTTCAGCGGGATCACGTTCACGTGCACCAGCTGGCCCAGGTGCTTCCTCAAGCGCCGAGCCAGCAGCTCCGCGCGCCACGGCTGGTCGTTGATGTCCCGGATCAACGCGTACTCGATCGACACCCGCCGACCGCTCGTGTCCGCGTAGTACCGCGCCGCCGACAGCACCTCGTCCACCGACCACCGGTTGTTCACCGGCACCAGCGTGTCCCGCAGCTCGTCGTCCGGCGTGTGCAGCGACACCGCCAAGCGCACCTGCATCTTCTCGTCCGCCAGCTTGCGGATCGCCGGCGCCAGACCCACCGTCGACACCGTCACCGAACGCTGCGAAATCCCCAGACCCGACGGAGCCGGCTCCGTGATCCGCCGCACCGCCGCCACCACGCGCTTGTAGTTCGCCAGCGGTTCGCCCATGCCCATGAACACGATGTTCGACAGGCGACCGGGGCCGCCGGGCATCGCGCCGTCGCGCATGACCGCCGCGGCCGAGCGGACCTGGTCCACGATCTCGGCCGTCGACAGGTTGCGGTCGAGACCACCCTGGCCGGTGGCGCAGAACGGGCACGCCATACCGCAACCGGCCTGGCTCGAAATGCACAGCGTCGAACGGTCCGGGTAGCGCATGAGCACGCTCTCGAGCAGCGTGCCGTCGTGGGCGCGCCACAGCGTCTTGCGCGTGGCCCCGGCGTCAGCCGACAGCGCGCGGACCTCGGTGAGCAGCGGCGGCATCAGCTCGGCGACGAGCCGCTCGCGCGACGCGGCCGGGATGTCGGTCATCGCCGCCGGGTCGACGGTCAGCCGCGAGAAGTAGTGGTTCGACAACTGCTTGGCGCGGAACGCCTTCTCCCCCAGTCCGACCACCGCCTCGGCCCGCTCGGCGGACGAGAGGTCGGCGAGGTGGCGCGGCGGCAGGCCGCGCTTGGGCGCGTCGAAAACAAGGGGGAGCGCAGTCATGACCGATCCAGTATTCCACGTCCACCGGACACGCCGAGCAGCACTCCCCCGGCCGTGTGCGGCCCGTCACTCGCCCTGGCGCTCGGACGCGTCGGGGCGACGTGCGAACGGTACCGGCCGACGGCGCGGCTGGGCCGCGAGCACCGCGAAGGCCGGTTCACGAAGGAACGCTGGGCGCCGCCGCGGCGATCGGCAGCCGCTTGCGGCAGTTCGCGGCCGCAGCCCGCGCGGCCCCCCGAAACCCCGCCGAACGTGGGCGCGGCGGAACGGCGACGGCTCGGCAGTGCGCACAACGCGCGCCGGGCGGCATCACCAGCCCTCTCGTCCGCCGGCGACCTGCCGCCCAGGCCCGACCCGTGCGCCACCAGCGGTTCCCGGGGCATCGCCGAACCAGCAGCCCTCATCCGGTCACATCCACCTGCGCACAACACGCACCACACTTGCGCGTTGTGCGCAGCAAGGCCTACCGTGCGCACATAACGCAGCCCGGTCGCCCAGAACCGGGCTCCGCACGTTCAAGGAGGAGCGCGTGGCGATTCCGATCAAACGCCGGCTCGAAGCCATTCCCGGCGGGATGATGATCGTCCCGCTGCTGGTCGGCTCGGTGCTCTACACCGTGGCACCCGGCACCGGGAAGTTCTTCGGGTCCTTCACCGGGGCTCTGTTCTCCGGGTCGCTCACCATCCTCGCGGTGTTCTACGTCTGCATGGGCGCGGGCATCGAGGTGCGGGCCACTCCCTACATCCTGAAAAAGGGCGGGGTGCTGTTCGGGGCGAAGGTCCTCACCTCGGTGGTGGTGGGCGTCATCCTCGGGCGGTTGCTCGGCGAGACGCCGATCAGTTCCGGTGCCTTCGCCGGGCTGTCCACGCTGGCCGTCGTGGCCGCGATGAACGACACCAACGGCGGGCTCTACATGGCCCTGATGGGCCAGTTCGGCAAGAACAAGGACGTCGCGGCCTATTCGGTGATGACCATCGAGTCCGGGCCGTTCCTGACCATGCTCACCCTCGGCGCGGCCGGGTTGTCGGCCTTCCCGTGGCAGACGCTGGTCGGCGCGATCCTCCCGCTGCTGGTGGGAATGCTGCTGGGCAACCTCGATCCGCAGATGCGGGACTGGCTCGGCCGTGCGGTACCCGTGCTGATCCCGTTCTTCGCCTTCGCGCTCGGCTCGAGCATCGACCTCACCTCGGTGTGGCGAGCCGGCTTGCTGGGCATCGGCCTGGGGCTGTTCGTGTTCCTGCTGACCGGCGCGGTGCTGCTGCTGGCCGACAAGCTCACCGGCGGCACCGGCGTCGCGGGCATCGCCGCGGCATCCACCGCGGGCAACGCGGCAGCAGTCCCCGCGATCGTGGCCTCGGCGAACCCGGCGTACCACGACGCGGCCGCGCAGGCGACGATCCTGGTGGCCGCCTCGGTGGTGGTGACGTCGCTGCTGGTGCCCTTCGCCACCGCGTGGTTCGCCGCCCGCGCCCGCAACCGGGAGCGCGCCAAGCAGCAACCGGTGGAGGAGACCTCATCGTGAGCCGAGTGGTCATCGTCGCCGACGACCTCACCGGTGCGGCCGACTCGGCCGCCGCGTACGGCCCGTTCACCGAGGTGGCCGTCGTCCTCGACGCCTCGGCCGGGCTCCCCGCCGCCGAGGTCGTCGCGATCGACACCGACAGCAGGCACCGCAGCCCTGAATTCGCCGCGCAGGCGGTGCGTTCCGCGGTCCGCGCAGCTGCCCGCGGCGGGCGCACCCTGTACAAGAAGATCGACTCCACCCTCCGCGGTCACGTCGCCACCGAGGTCATCGCGGCGCTGGACGAACTGGGTCCCTCGGCCGGCGCGCTGCTCGCGCCATCATTTCCGGCCACCGGGCGCACCGTGACCGGCGGCGTGCTGCACGTCGGGAGCGAACCGCACCGCAACGGCGAACTGAGGGCGCTGTTCACCGGTTCCGGGGTGGGCACCGCGTTGGTCCCGTTGGAGGTGGTCCGCTCCGGCCCGAAAGCGGTGGTGCACGCCTACGACACGCACCGGGCGGCCGGCGTCCGGGTCGTGTGTGCCGACGCCGAGACCGACGAGGACCTGCGGGTGCTCGACGCCGCGCTGGCACAGCTCGGCCCGCACGTCCTGCCGGTCGGATCCGCCGGGCTGACCCGTGCCGCTGTCGGAGTGGGGTCCACACCACGCCGCGACGACGAGCAACCGCCGGACGGGCAAGTGCTGACCGTGCTGGGCAGCTACTCCGCACTCGGCCGGGAGCAGCGCGCGGTGCTCGCAGCCTCGCCGGAGGTGACCGCCGTCGAGATCGCCGCGCCGTTCGGGCTCGCGCAGCAGCGGAACGCGGCCGCCGCGTTGTCCGCCGCCGGAGGCGACCTCCTCCTCATCCCCGATCCGGACGCGCCGGTGCACCGCTCACACGCCGGCGAGGTGGCCGCCGCGCTGTCCGAGGTCACCGCCGGCCACCTGCGTGCGCACGCCAGTCCCCGCGGCCTGATCCTCGCCGGCGGCGAAACCGCCCGCGCGGTGTTGCTTTCCGCGGGTGCCAAGGGGTTCACCGTGCTCGGGGAGCTCGAACCGGGGGTGGTCCGCTCCCGGGTACCCGCGCTCGGCGGCCTCGCACTGATCACCAAGGCGGGTGCCTTCGGCGAACCGTCCACTGTAGAGCAGGCGCGGCGGTCGTTGCACGAGAACACGTTCACCGCCGCCCGTTGAACCCAGCCACCGCACCACCGAGAGAGGGGAATTCCCGTGGCACGTCCCATCGTCGCCATCACCATGGGCGACGCCGCCGGCGTCGGCCCTGAGGTCGTGGTCAAGGCCATGGCCGAACCGCAGTTGTACGAATCCTGCCGCCCGATCGTGGTCGGCGACGCCGCCCGGCTGCGCAAGGCGGTCGAGATCACCGGCACCGGCCTGCGGGTCGACGCGGTGACCGCCCCGGAGGAGGCCGGCTACCGCTCCGGCGTGCTCGACTGCCTCGACCTCGGCCTGATCCCGGCGGACCTGCCGTTCGGCAAGCTCTCGCCGGTGGCGGGGGAAGGTGCGTACCAGTTCGTCCGGACCGCCACCGAACTCGCGGTGGCCGGCCGGGTGCAGGCGATCTGCACCGCCCCGCTGAACAAGGAAGCCCTGCACGCGGCCGGGCACCGCTACCCCGGGCACACCGAGTTGCTGGCGGCCCTGACCGGCACGCCCGAGGTGTCGATGATGCTGGCCGCGCCCAAACTGCGGGTGATCCACGTGACCACGCACATCGGGCTGGTGGACGCGGTCGCGAAGATCGAGCCCGGTCTCGTCGCGCGGACCGTCCGCCGGGGCGCGGAAACCCTGCGCAAGGCCGGCGTCGCGCACCCGCGCATCGCGGTCTGCGGGATCAACCCGCACGCGGGTGAGAACGGGTTGTTCGGCCACGGCGAGGAGGGCGAGAAGATCGTGCCCGCCGTCGAACAGCTGCGGGCCGAGGGCATCGACGCCCAAGGCCCGCTGCCCGCCGACACCGTGTTCTTCCGCGCCGTCCGCGGCGACTTCGACCTCGTGGTGGCGATGTACCACGACCAGGGCCACGGGCCGGTCAAGGTCCTCGGCCTGGACGCCGGGGTGAACATTACGATCGGGCTGCCGGTGATCCGCACGAGCGTGGATCACGGCACCGCCTTCGACATCGCGGGCACCGGCGAGGCCGACCACGCCAGCATGCTGGAGGCGCTGCGCCAGGCCGTGGACCTGGCGCCCCACGTCGAGGAGGAACCACTTCCGTGAACGCCACCGCGCGGCGCGCCGCGATCAGCGACCTGCTGCGCTCCCGGCCGGTCGGGGTCGACGAGCTCGCCGCGCGGTTCGGCGTCACCGCCTCCACGATCCGGCGCGACCTGTCCGCGCTCACCGGCACGGGCGCTGTCGTGCGCACCTACGGCGGGGCGCTGGCGGCGGGCGGCGAGGAACAGTCCTTGCACGAGCGGGAAACCATCGCCGCGCCCCAGAAGGCGGCCATCGCCCGGGTGGCCGAGCAGCTGATCGAACCGGGCCAGCTCCTCCTGTTCGACGCCGGAACCACCACCGGCGCGCTCGCGAGCAGGCTCACCACGTGGTCCGGCATCAGTGTCGCGACCACCGGGCTGACCACGCTGACCACGCTCGCCGACGCCGGCGGCGTGGACCTCGTCGCGCTGGGCGGCGCGGTCCGGCACATCAGCCACGGGATGGTCGGCCCGCTCACCGAAGCCGCGCTGGCCCAGCTGACCGCCGACTGCGCGTTCCTCAGCGCGGACGGCGTCGACGCGGTCCGCGGCCTGTGCGAGTCCACCGCCGAACAGGCCTCGGTCAAGCGCCGCATGATCGAGCAGGCGCGGCGGGTGGTCGTCCTCGCCGATGCCGGCAAGCTGGGGCGCGAAGACTCGCATTGGTGGTCGGCGCTGCCCGACCAGTGGACGCTGATCACCGACGCTTCGGCGGGAGAAGCCCAGCTGGCGCCCTTCCGTGCACTCCCCGGCGTCACCGTCCTCGTCGCCGGGGAGTGACGACCACGCGCGTCAGGCCGTGAGCGCCCGGATCCTCCGCAGCGTCTCCTCCTGGCCCAGTGCCTGCGTGATCGAGTGCAGGTCGGGGCTGCGCGTGGACCCGGTGATCGCGATGCGGATGATCTGCGAGGCCTCGCGGATCGAACCCGGGAACGCGTCGGGGTCCTTCTTGAACTCCTTGGCGTTGCGGGCGAAACCGTGCTTCGCGGCGACGTCGCGGATCTGCTGGAACCACTCCTGCCCGTCGTCGAGCTGGCGGTAGTTCTCGACGAAGTCCGCGGCGACCGCGCGCACGACGTCCGGCGCCACCCCGAGCGCGGCGACGCGCTCGTCGTCCGGACCGGTCACCGCCTGATGGAGCTCCGGGAAGAAGAACCCGTAGACCGCCCGGAACTCGCTCCACTTCTTGAGGTCCTTGCGCGGGTTCTCGACCCCGACGCGCTCGACGGACAGCGCCCGCAGCGCCAGCTCCTCCGACGAGACGAGCACGGACTCCAGCTCACGGTCGAACTGCTGCGCCCACGCGCGCACCGCCGCGAGGATGTCCTCGCCCGAGAGCGTCGCGACGTGGTCGGCGGAGATGTCGTCGAGCTTCACCAGGTCCACGAGCGGTCCCGCGACGCCGCACTCGTCGAGGTTGATCGGCTCCCGCAGCGCCTGCTCGAGCGGCAGCTCCGCGAGCCGGCCGTTCGCCAGCCCGCGCAGGTAGTACAGGACGGCCTCGGTCGGGTAGCCGGCCTCGATGTAGAAGTCGACCGACGCCTCGGGGTCCTTGCGCTTCGACAGCTTGCGCTTGCTGCCGCCCTCCTGCTTCATCAGCGGGGCGATGTGCGCGTAGGTGATCGGGTCGAACCCGAGCGCCTCGAACAGCTGCTGGTGCACCGGCACCGACGAGATCCACTCGTCGCCGCGGATCACGAGGTTCACGCGCATCAGGTGGTCGTCGACGGCGTGCGCGAAGTGGTAGGTGGGCAGCCGCGGGCTCTGCTCGGAGCTCTTGAGGATCACCACGTCGTTGCGGTTGGCCTCGGCTTCGATCGTGCCGCGGATGGCGTCGGTGAAGCGCACGCGCTGACCGGTGTCGTCGGGCGCGCGGAACCGCACGACCCACGGCTCGCCGGCGTCGAGCTTCGCCTGCACGTCGGCCGGGTCGGCGTCGCGCCAGATCGCCCACGAGCCGTAGTAGCCGGTGGGCAGCTTCGTCGCCTGCTGGCGCGCGGTGATGGACGCGAGCTCGTCCTTCGTCGCGAAGTCGATGTACGCGCGGCCTTCGCGCAACAGGTGGCGCACGTAGGTGAAGTAGATCTGCTCGCGCTCCGACTGGCGGTACGGGCCGTAGTCGCCGCCGCGCAGCGAGTCCTCGTCGGCGGCAAGGTGGAAGTAGGAGAAGCCGCGCTCGAACTGCTCCAGCGCGCCGTCGACCTCGCGCGACTGGTCGGTGTCCTCCACGCGCACCAGGTAGCGGCCGGCCGAGCGGCGCGCGACGTCCTGGTCGATGGTGGCCACGTAGATGCCGCCGATGTGCACGAACCCCGTCGGGGACGGGCCGAACCGGGTCACCTTCGCGCCTTCGGGCAGCGGCCGAGCCGGATAGCGCTGTTCCCAGTGCTCCGGCTCGGGCAGATCCGCGGGGAACAGGGCGTCGATGACCGCTCGGTCCAGCATGGGGGGTCGGGTCTCCCAGGTCGTTTCAGGCGTCTTCCTACTCCTTCGAGTATCTCCGACCACCGGAAACAGTTCTCGCGCAGGTCCCCGGAGAGGCGCGGGTTGCACTACGACTGTTTCCGATATATCGTGAACGTGTCGCAACCGTTCGAGAAAGGAACACTGATCATGAGACGACACCCCTTCCCCGGTGCGCGAGGTGCGCACTTCGAGCACGGTGAACACGGCCGTCCCGCGTTCGGCCCCTGGGCCCGCGAGTTCGGCGAGTTCGGGTTCGGTCCCGGCGGTCCTCGCGGCCGGCGCGGCCACGGTCCGGGCGGGCGGCGAGGGCACGGCCCGCGTCGCGGCCGGCGCGGCGACGTCCGCGCGGCGATCCTGACCCTGCTGGCGGAGCAGCCGCGGCACGGTTACGAGATCATCCGCGAGATCGGCGAGCGCAGCGGCGGCTTCTGGAAGCCCAGCCCCGGCTCGATCTACCCGACGCTGCAGATGCTGGCCGACGAGGGCCTGGTCGTGAGCAACGACGAGAACGGCAAGAAGCTGTTCCAGCTCACCGACGAAGGCCGCGCGGCGGCCGAACAGCAGACCGGCACCCCGCCGTGGGAGCACTTCGCCGAGGACGTCGATCCCGTCGAGGTCGACCTGCGCAAGGCGGGCGCCACGCTCGCGGCGGCGGTCGTGCAGGTGATGCGCGCCGGCTCCGCGGGTCAGCAGGCCCGCGTGGTCGACGTGCTCAACGAGGCACGCCGCTCGATCTACACGATCCTCGGTGAGGTCGAAGACGACTCCGCCGAAGACGCCTCGCCGGAAACGGCCGAGTGACCCGGCAGGACGAGGCCGGTGGGCTTGCCACGCGTGTGAACGCGGTAGCCCACCGGCAGCGTCACGCCGGCGGTCAGACCATTGCCGGTGCCGCGAAGCACTTCGGCGACGGCTCGTTCGGCGACTTTCGGGCTGAACTCGATCTTCAGCACTGACTCCAGCGACGCGTGGTCGGCGAACTGCCAGCGCGTCGCGACCCGCCGGAGGCGAAAGCCCTCGGCCGCGAAGAACCGTTCCACGGCAACCGGGTCGTAGTGCGGCAGATCCGCTCGCATCCACCCGCCGTAGGGCTCGCTCGTCGCGTCGAGGTCGACGATCACGATCGACCCGCCGGGCCGCAGCACGCGGTCCGCTTCGCGAAGCCCCGGCTCGCAGCCCGGCCCGAAGAAGTACGCGGTGCGCGCGTGGACGACGTCGACGCTCGCGTCGGCGACCGGCAGCCGCTGCGCCCGGCCTTCCTTCACCGAGACGTTCGGCAGGTCCGAAACTCGCTTCGCCGCGTCGCGCGCCAGCGGTGCGTACGGCTCGACGCCGAGCACCGAACGGGCGTCGCGGGCGAAGTGCGGCAAGTGGAATCCGTCACCACAGCCGACGTCCAGGACGTCGCGACCGGTCCAGTCGCACTCCTCGCGCAGCGCGCGCCAGATCTCGCCGCCGGCGTCCTGCGCGCGGTTCTCCAGCTCGTAAGCCCGCTGGTAGTACCAGATGTTGGGGCTCGGCAGGACGTCGGCCGCGCGCGACGACGCGGCGGAGCGGGAGAACCATCGCACGAACGACTCCAACGACGTCGGCCACGACCCGGTTCCGGGTTCGCAGCTCAGAGCGAAAAAATCACGAGCAACCCATAAACTTCTCCCTCAATCGGGGAGGAGGCCACCATGTCCGTCGGTTCGGCCAGTGCGAGTGCGATTCCGGCCGGGCTGCCGTGCTGGATCGAGGTGGCCTGTCGCGATGAAGCGATGACGCAACAGTTCTACACCGGGCTGTTCGGCTGGGAGTTCGAAGTCCGCCGCGATCCCGCCACACCGACGGGGCGCTACTGGATCGCGTCGCTCGCGGGCGAGCCCACAGGCGGGCTCTACGAGGCCGGCGCCCAGACCGCCCCCGGCTGGACGTTGCACATCTCGGTGCCGCACACCGCGAGCGCGGCCGAATGGGTGGAGTACCTGGGCGGCCAGGTGACGCTCGGCCCCGTCGCGATCCCCGACCGCGGCAGCATCGTGCACGCGGTCGACGCGTCGGGTGCGCCCGTCGTGTTGTGGGAAGCGCCGCCGGACTGGCGGTTCGTCACCGGCGTCCCCAACACCTTCAGCGGCGCGGACCTCAACGCCCACGACGGCCCGGCGGCCGATCACTTCTACACGAAGCTCTTCAACTACGCGAGCCACCAGATCGGCGACGGCGAGACCCTCGACTACGCGGAGTACCTCATCGAGCACACCCCCGTGCTCTACCGGTACGTGATGGGTTCGGAGTACAGCCGCGACACTCCCCCGCACTGGCTCGTGTACTTCGAGGTCGACCCGGCGCGCGGCACCGACGCGACGGCCGGCCAGGCGCTGATGCTCGGCGGGACCGTGGTGATCCAGCCCTACGACACCGCGTACGGCCGCATGGCGATCCTCGCCGACCCCGACGGCGCGGTGTTCGCGGTGATCGACCACTCGCGCACGCTCGACGACATCGGCCGTGCCGAGGTCGACGACCCCTACGACGACTGACCCGCCGACTGACGCCGCAGCAGGCCCGTGAGCAGCACGATCCCGGCGTAACCACCGGCGACGACCCACAGCGCCGTGCCCGGCAGCAGCCCACCGACGAGCGCGACGCCCACCGCGCCGCCGGTCTGGCGCGCCGCGTTGAGCACACCCGCGGCGAGCCCCGCCTTGCCGGGCAACGCGTTCATGGCCAGTGACGTCATCGCGGGCATCGCGAGCGAGCAGCAGCCGAAGACCAGCGAGAACACGATCAGCGGCACCGGCGCCCGATCCTGCGGCAGCAGCGCCAGGCCGGCCGAACCGGCCAGCGCCGTGAGCCCGCCGGCGATGATCGGCACGCGCGAGCCGAACCGGTGGGTGAGACCGCCGCTGAAGAACGCGTTGAGCCCCACCGCGAGCGTGAGCGGCACGAGCGCCAGGCCGGCGGCGAGCGCGCCGAGGTGCCACATCCGTTGCAGGAACAGGGCGAGGCAGAACAACGTGCCGTAGAGGCAGAAGTTGAACAGGCCACCGATGGCCGTCGCGACGGCGAAGTCGCGGACCTTGAGCACCCCCAGCGGCAGCACCGGCGCGGCGATCACCTTTTCGGCGACGACGAACGCGATCCCGGCGACCACACCGGCGACGACGAGCACGAGCGTCGTCGCATCCGTCCAGCCCGCGTGGCCGGCCTCGATGAACCCCGCGACGACACAGGCCAGCGCCGCCGTGCCGAGGACTTGGCCGACGACGTCGAGGCGGGTCCGCTGGTGCGGCGTGGTCTCGGTGACGAACCGGCGCGTCAGCACGATCGCGATGAGCCCGATGGGCACGTTCACCGCGAACACGAGCCGCCAGTCGGCCAGCCCGACGGCGAGCCCGCCGAGCATCGGGCCGGCCGCGAGCCCCACACCGCTGATGCCGCCCCACACGCCGAGCGCGCGGGCGCGGGCACCCGGGTCGGGGAACTGGTGGACGATCAGCGCGAGCGAAGACGGCAGCAGCGCGGCCGCGCCGGCGCCTTGCACGGCCCGGGCGGCGACCAGCCACGGCAGCGAATCCGCTGCCGCGCAAGCGATCGAAGCGACGACGAACACCGCCGTGCCGATTTCGAAGACGCGCCGCGAACCCCACCGGTCCCCGGCCGCACCCCACGTGAGCAGGAACGCGGCGAGCGCGACGGTGTAGGAGTCGACGACCCACTGCAGCGCGGCCGTCGACGGTTCGGCGAATTCCGCGCCGATGGCCGGCAGCGCGAGGTTCACGATGGTCGCGTCGAGCGTGATCATCACGAACCCGAGGCACACCGCGGTGAGCGCGAGCCGGGCCGGAGTCCGTTCCTGAGTCGAGGCGATCATGCCTTCGAGTGAACCCCGCGGACACTTCGGTGGTCCACGAACGGTTCGCTCACCGCTGGGAGGCGTGGCCTCCCAGCGCAGGTCAGGCGGGGACGAACGCGGAGAGCAGCAGCCAGGAAACGACGGCCGAGGGCAGCAGCGAGTCGAGGCGGTCCATGATGCCGCCGTGGCCCGGCAGGAGCGTGCCCATGTCCTTGATGCCGAGGTCGCGCTTGATCAGCGACTCGACGAGGTCGCCGAGCGTCGCCGTGAGCACGATCGCGGCACCGAACACCGCGCCCTGCCAGGTGTGGCCGTGGAGCATCAGGCTGATCGTGAGGATGCCCGCGACGATGCCCGCGATCATCGACCCGGCGAAGCCCTCCCAGGACTTCTTCGGGCTGATCGTGGGCGCCATGGGGTGCTTGCCGCCGAGAACGCCGGCGATGTAGCCGCCCGTGTCGGAGGCGACGACGGCGATGAGGAACGTGAGCACCCGGCCGACGCCGTCGTCCGGCGGGACGAGCATCGCGGCGAACGCGCCGAACAGCGGCAGGTACGCGCTCGCGAACACCGACGCCGAGATGTCGCGGAGGTAGCCCTCGGCACCGCCGGGCAGCCGCCACAGCAGGCAGGCCAGCACCGTGATCACGAACGCCGTGAGAGCCCCCGCGCGGCCGAACGGCCAAGCCAGCCAGATCATCGCCTGGCCGCCGACGAGTACAGGGATCATCGCGACCTTGATGTTCGCGACGCGGCGGAGCACGCCGGCGAACTCGAACGTGCCGACCCCGATCGCGATCGCGATGACCCCGATGAAGATGAAGCGGACGGTGAGCAGGGAAACGATGATGGCCGCGCCCAGCACCAGGCCCACCCCGATGGCGGCCGGGAGGTTCCGGCCGGCCCGGGAGGCCTTCTTCGCCGGTTCCGGCTCCTTCGCCGGCTCCGGCGGCGGGGTGTGCTCCACCCGCTCGTCTCGTTCCTCGCTCACCTGGCTCATCAGACCTCGAGCAGCTCGGCTTCCTTGTGCTTCACCAGCTCGTCGACCTGGTGCACGTAGGTGTCGGTGAGGTTCTGCAGCTCCTTCTCGGCGCGCACGACCTCGTCCTCACCCGCCTCGCCGTCCTTGGCGATCCGGTCGAGCTCTTCCTTCGCCTTGCGGCGGATGCTGCGGATCGACACGCGGGCGTCCTCGCCCTTGCCCTTCGCGACCTTCACCATCTCCTTGCGCCGCTCCTCGGTGAGCTGCGGGATGACGATGCGGATGACGTTGCCGTCGTTGCTCGGGTTCACCCCGAGGTCCGACTCGCGGATCGCCTTCTCGATGGCACCGATCTGGGTCTGGTCGTAGGGCTTGATCAGCGCCATTCGCGCCTCGGGCACGTTGACGCTCGCCAGCTGGTTCAGCGGGGTCGGCGCGCCGTAGTACTCGACGACGATGCGCGAGAACATCGATGGGGTGGCCCGGCCGGTGCGCACCGACGTCAGGTCCTCCTTCGCGACGGACACCGCTTTTTCCATCTTCTCCTCGGCGTCGAGGAGGGTCTCGTCGATCACGGCTACTCCCGGTGTTGTGATTGTCGATCCGTTGCTGATCCCAGCAGGTCTACGCCGACACCCCGTCGGCGGGGGTGCTGACCAGCGTCCCGATCCTCTCACCACTCACCGCACGGGCGATGTTCCCCTCGGTGAGGAGGTTGAACACGATGATCGGCATGTTGTTGTCCATGCACAGGCTGAACGCGGTGGCGTCGGCGACCTTGAGGTCCCGTTCGAGCACCTCGCGGTGGCTGATCTCGTGGAACATCTTCGCGTCCGGGTCGGTCTTCGGGTCCGCGGTGTAGACACCGTCCACTGCCTTGGCCATCAGCACGGCCTCGCAGCCGAGCTCCAGCGCGCGCTGCGCGGCGGCGGTGTCGGTGGAGAAGTACGGCATGCCGACCCCGGCGCCAAAGATGACCACGCGGCCCTTCTCCAGGTGCCGCTCGGCGCGGCGCGGGATGTACGGCTCGGCGACCTGGCCCATCGTGATGGCGGTCTGCACGCGCGTGGGCAGGCCTTCCTTCTCCAGGAAGTCCTGCAGGGCCAGGCAGTTCATCACGGTGCCCAGCATGGCCATGTAGTCCGCGCGGTCGCGGTCCATCCCCCGCTGGGACAGCTCCGCGCCGCGGAAGTAGTTGCCGCCGCCGATCACCACCGCGATCTGGACGCCGGTGCGCGCGACTGCGGCGATCTGACGCGCGACGGAGTGGACGACATCGGGGTCGACCCCGATCGAGCCGCCACCGAACATCTCGCCGCCCAGCTTCAGCAGCACCCTCCGGTAGCCACCGTCGACCCGGTCACCCATCTGTGTGTCGCCTCCCGTGTTCGCTGGCCGCGCCGCCCCTTCGTGAGGGGTTGTGCGGCTAAACCCGACTGTGCCCCGTCCCCGCACCGCGGAGACGGGGCACAGTCGCAGAACCTAGACCCAGTACCTTCCTCAGGCCTGGCCGACCTCGAACCGGGCGAACCGGGTCAGGGTCACGCCGGCCTCGTCGAGCAGGGCCTTGACGGTCTTCTTGTTGTCCTTGACCGACGGCTGCTCGAGCAGGACGTTGTCCTTGTAGTACGCGTTGACCTTGCCTTCGATGATCTTCGGCAGGGCCTGCTCCGGCTTGCCCTCTTCGCGCGCGGTCTGCTCGGCGATGCGGCGCTCGTTCTCGACGATCTCGGCCGGCACCTCGTCGCGGGTCAGGTACTTCGCGCGCAGCGCGGCGACCTGCATGGCGGCACCGCGGGCGGCGTCGCTGTCGTCACCGGTGAACTCGACGAGCACGCCCACGGCCGGCGGCAGGTCCGAGCCGCGGCGGTGCAGGTAGGTCGCGGTCTGGCCCTCGAAGGCCACGACGCGGCGCAGCTCGAGCTTCTCGCCGATGCGGGCCGAGAGCTCCTGGATGGCCTCGCTGACCGGCTTGCCACCGAGGTCGGCGGCCTTGAGGGCCTCGACGTCGCTGGTCTTGAGGGTCTTCGCGGCCTCGACGATCTTGGCGGCGAGCTGCTGGAAGTCGTCGTTCTTGGCGACGAAGTCGGTCTCGGAGTCGAGCTCGATGAGCACGCCGCCGTCGCCGGTGACCAGGCCCTCGGCGGTGGCGCGCTCGGCGCGCTTGCCGACGTCCTTGGCACCCTTGATGCGCAGGAACTCGACGGCCTTCTCGAAGTCGCCGTCGTTCTCCTCGAGGGCCTTCTTGCAGTCCATCATGCCGGCGCCGGTCAGCTCGCGCAGGCGCTTCACGTCAGCGGCGGTGTAGTTCGCCATCGTGTTGAATCCGTCCGTTTCAGGTACGTGTGGTGAGCAGCGCCCGGGCGGCCCTGCGGACCGCCCGGGCACGGTCGAATCAGGAGTTGGCCGGGGCCTGCTCGGTGACGGCCTCGGTCGCGGCTTCCGTCGCGGCGGCAGCCTCGGAGGCGTCGGCCGCGGCGGTGTCCGAACCGGCGAGCAGCTCCTTCTCCCACTCGGCCAGCGGCTCGTCCGACGCCACACCCGGCTCCGGCTTGGCGTCGGCCGACGCGCCACCACGGCTCGAGCGCGCCATCAGACCGGCGGCGGCGGCCTCGGCCACCACCTTGGTCAGCAGCGCGGCCGAACGGATCGCGTCGTCGTTGCCCGGGATCGGGTAGTCGACCTCGTCCGGGTCGCAGTTGGTGTCGAGGATCGCGACAACCGGGATGTTCAGCTTCCGAGCCTCGCCGACGGCGATGTGCTCCTTCTTGGTGTCGACGATCCACACCGCGCTCGGCACCTTGGCCATGTCGCGGATACCGCCGAGGGTCTTCTCGAGCTTGTCCTTCTCGCGGGTCAGCGTGAGGATCTCGCGCTTGGTCAGCCCCTGGAAGCCACCGGTCTGCTCCTGGGCCTCGAGCTCCTTGAGGCGCAGGAGGCGCTTGTGCACGGTCTGGAAGTTGGTCAGCATGCCGCCGAGCCAGCGCTGGTTGACGTAGGGCATGCCCACGCGCGCGGCCTCGTTGGCGATCGCTTCCTGCGCCTGCTTCTTCGTGCCGACGAACATGATGGTGCCGCCGTGCGCGACGGTTTCCTTGATGAACTCGAACGCACGGTCGATGTACGTCAGCGTCTGCTGCAGGTCGATGATGTAGATGCCGTTGCGCTCGGTGAAGATGTAGCGCTTCATCTTCGGGTTCCACCGACGGGTCTGGTGCCCGAAGTGCACGCCGCTGTCGAGCAGCTGCTTCATGGTGACGACGGCCATTGCCGGAATCACACCTTCTCTGTGTCGCGCACCCCCGCGGTTTTCGCCGCCGCGGACGTGCTGTTCGGTTCGTCGCTCGCGGCCGGGTGACCGCTCGCCCTGGTGCCGTGCCGGTGCCCGGACCCTGATGCTTTTCCTTCGAAGAACCCCAGGGACCGCCGAGCACCGTGCGACCCTCCGTCCGGCGCTCCGCACTGCGGAACCGGCCGGGGCTGCGCGCACGAGCACGCGAAGTCAGCCCAGCTGGTGGGCTGCGGAAAAGATTCTACCTCCTGCCACCAGGGGTGGCCCCACCGGCAGCGTTCCGGGACCCGTCAGTTGTCCACAACTCGCTCGCCCTGTGGACAACTCCCCTTGTTGGCGGAGTGCTAGCCGACTGGGCCCCCACCATGGAACCCGTGACGACGACTTCGTGTTCCTCCCCGCCGCGGCTGCGGTTTTCGGTGGGGAGTGGTGTGGTTCGAGTGCCCCGGACCGCGCGGCCGGCCCAGGGCGGCCGGCATCGGCGGCCGACCGAGCCGGTGTCGGCGCGCGTGGTGGCGTTCGTCCGCCGCGCGGCGTGGCTGCGGGCGCCGGGGTGGGCGAGGTTCGTGCTGGTGGTGGCGGTGGTGCTGGTGGTGGCGCTACCGGGCGCGCTGGCCGGGCGCGCGCTGGCCGAGGAGCTGCTGTCGCCTGGCGAGCCGTCCGGACTTCCTGCGGCGTCGGGGGCACCCGCGCGCCCGCTACCGCGAGCACCCGCGGCGCAGCAGGGGCGGCTGGCGTGGCCGTTGACTCCGCGGCCGAAGGTCACGCGGTACTTCGAGCCGCCTGCGACGGAGTACGGGCCGGGGCACCGGGGCGTCGACCTGGAGGCGGCCGTGGGGCAGCAGGTGCTGGCCGCCGACGTGGGTGTGGTGGTGTTCGCGGGCGACGTCGCCGGGCACGGCGTGGTGGCGGTCGACCACGACGGCGGACTGCGGACGACGTACTTGCCGCTCACGCCGTCCGTCGCTGCCGGGGATCAGGTGTACCGCGGGCAGCCGCTGGGGACGGTGACGGCCGGGCACCCGGGCTGTCCGAGCGCGGCTTGCCTGCACTGGGGCGCGCGCCGGGGCGAGGAGTACGTCGATCCGCTGGCGCTGACCGGCACGCCGAGCCGGATGCGGCTGAAGCCGTGGGACGACGGGACGGGGTGATGAGGCCGCTCAGCTGGTGGTCTGCTCCGTGAGCTTGGCGCGCAGCCGCATCACGGCGCGGGTGTGGAGCTGGCTCACGCGCGACTCCGTGACGCCCAGGACCTTGCCGATCTCGGCGAGCGTGAGGCTTTCGAAGTAGTAGAGGCTGACCACGATCTTGTCGCGCTCGGTGAGCTGGGCGATGGCCTCCGCGAGCTGGCGGCGGTTGTCCTGGTCGACGAGGACGGCGACCGGGTCGACGGCGCCGTCGTCGGGGAGGGTGTCGACGAGGGAACCGCTGTCCTTGCCGGCCGTCACCAGGTCCTCGAGCGCGACGACGCTGGTGAGCTGGAGCTGGCCGTAGAAATCGCGCAGCTCGTCGACGCCGATGTTGAGCTCGCGGGCGAGCTCGGCGTCGGTGGGGGTGCGGTGCAGGCGCGCGCCCAGCCGTTCCAGCGCGCGCTCGGTCTCCTTCGCCTTGCTGCGCACGGCGCGGGGCACCCAGTCTTGCGAACGCAGATCGTCGAGGATGGCGCCGCGGATGCGCTGCATCGCGTAGGTCTCGAACCGCAGCCCGCGGGCGGGCTCGAACTTCTCGATGGCGTCGACGAGACCGAAGATGCCGGACTGCACGAGGTCACCCACGTCGACGTGCGTCGGCAGGCCCGTGCCCACGCGGCCGGCGACGTACTTCACCAGCGGCGCGTAGTGCAGCACGAGGCGGTCGCGCGAGGTCTGGTCCGGCTTGTCGGCGAACTGCTGCCACAACGCCTGGATGCCCGCGTCGACGTCGTGCCCGGGGCGGCCGTCTTCGCTGACGGTGTCCCGGTCGCCGGAGCCGTTCGCCCCGGCCTCCGTGACTTGCGGCGTGGAGGTCATTGCACGGTGGTTCTCGGCATGCGGCTCAGTATGGTCTCCGTGCTCGTGCGGATGCGCGTGCGCCGGCGGTTCGGCCCGGCTGTTTTCGACCGAGCCGCCACCGGCCTCGTCAGGCCCGTGGATGTGCTCGGTCATGGATCGCCTTCAGCCGATCGACGGTCACGTGAGTGTAGAGCTGGGTCGTAGCAAGCGTAGCGTGACCGAGCAGTTCCTGAACGCTCCTGAGATCGGCACCTCCTTCCAGCAGGTGGGTCGCGGCGGAGTGCCGCAGTCCGTGTGGCCCCATGTCGAGTGCTCCGGGCACCGCGGCCACCGCCTCGTGCACGATGCGCCGCGCCGCCCTAGGGTCGAGCCGGTTGCCACGAACGCCCAGGAAGAGGGCCTTTCCCAACTTCCCGCCGAGCAGTTCGGGACGCCCCGCGTCGAGCCACGTCGTGAGCGCTTCGGCCGCCGGGACGCCGAACGGCACCGTCCGCTCCTTGTCGCCCTTCCCGATCACCGACACGACACGCCGGTCGAAGTCGACGACGCCGACGTCCAGACCACACAGCTCCGACACCCGGATGCCCGTCGCGTACAGCAGCTCGACGACTGCGCGGTCACGCAGCGCGACCGGATCCCGCTGCTCGGCTCCCGCCGCGGCCGCCTGCATCAGCTCGCCGGCCTGCTCGGCGCGCAGCACCCCCGGCAGCGTCCGGTGGGCTCGCGGCGCCGCGAGCCGGCCACCGGGATCCGCCTTCAGCACGCCCTGGCGGTGCGCCCACGCCGTGAACGTTCTCGCCGCCGCGGCGCGCCGCGCCAGCGTGGTCCGGCCCGCGCCGCCGCTGCGCTGCCCGGCGAGCCACGCGCGCAGCAGCCCGACGTCCAGATCGGCGAGCGCCCGCGCCGGGCCGTCGTCCTCCGCCTCGGTCAGGAACGCCAGCAGCGAAACGACGTCGCCCACGTACGCGCGCACCGTGTGCGGCGACAGGCCGCGCTCCAACGACAGATGCCGTTCGTAGTCGGCCACCACCGCCCGTTCCGAAGCGGGCAACGCCTCGCGAAGCGCTCGTAAATCGGGACGGGGCGGGCCTTTCCGGTGCCCCGCGGGGCGCGCGGCTGCGCCCCGGCGGGCGCTCGCTGACGGCATGCCGATCACGCTGCGCGAAACACCGCCCGAGGTCAAGCATCGCCACGCCGTTCACCGCGCAGCCGACCTTACGATCCGGCGCCACCCGGTGTCGCCGCGCACCGCGAAGCCGTCGATCTCCAGTTCGGGCAGCAGCGCCCGCACCCGGTCCACCGGCACGCCCGACTCGGTCGCGACGTGGTCCGCGGAGCGTCCGGCCCGGGGTACGAGCGCTTCGTAGACGCGCAGCGCTTCGGGAGCGAGGTCATCGGTGGGCCGACGGCTCCGTGGGCGCTCCTCTTCCGGCCTCGGCCCGAACCGGCCGACGGTCTCGACCACCTCCTCGACGGACGTGACCAGCGTGGCTTTGCAGTCGCGGATCAGCGCGTGACACCCGGCGGAGTTGCCGGACTGCACCGGGCCGGGCAGCGCCATGACGACTTTGCCCAGCGCGCCCGCGGTCGTCGCGGTGTTGCGCGCGCCGCTGCGGATGCCCGCCTCGATGACGACGGTGCCGTCGGTGAGCCCGGCGATGAGCCGGTTGCGCACGAGGAACCGGTGCCTCGCCGGCGGCGTGCCGGGCGCGTACTCGCTGATGACCGCGCCCCCGTTTCCGGCGATGCGCTTCAGCAGGTCGGCGTGGCCGGCCGGGTACGCGACGTCGACACCACACCCCAACGCCGCGACAGTGACGCCGTCCGCACTGAGCGCACCGCGGTGGGCGGCGCCGTCGATGCCCATCGCGGCGCCGGAGAACACGGGCACGCCCTGGACGGCCAGGCCGTGCGCGAGCTCCGCGGCGTTGTGCACGCCGTAGTTCGTCGCCATCCGCGCCCCGACGACGGCGACCGCCCGATCGGCGGCCTCCGCGAGGCTCGCCTCGCCCCGCACCCACAACGCAAGCGGCGCGGCGACGTTCTCCACCCCCCGCCCACTCGCGACGGCCAGCGACAGCAAGGGCCACGCCGGCCACTCGTGGTCCTCGGGCACCACCAGCCGCGCCCCGGCTTTCGCTGCCGCTTCGAGATCCTCCTCGGCTTTGTCCACTTCACGGCGCGCCGCGGTCTCACGCCGGACCTTCTCCGGGCACTCGCCGCTGCGCACCCGCGCCGCCGCCTCCACCGGCCCCCGCTCCCCCACGAACGCGACCAACGCCGCCGCCGGCGGCTCGGCGACCCGCACCAGGTACGCCCGCGCGAGGCGCTCTTCGTCGGTCGCGGCGACCGGGTGCTGTTCCGCGGGCAACAACGTCACGCCGCACCTCCCGCTCTGAGCACGCGCAACCGCCGTGGCGCGAGGCAGGCGCGAACCCGCGCGGGGTCGCGCACGGGCGGGTCGTGGAGCTTCGGGACCAGCCGGAGGTGCCGCTTCGGGGATCGGGCGGTCGTTGTTCGGGTGGGGTGATTCACGGGGTTTCCTTTCTTGGGCGGGTCATGACGCGGTCCTTTCGCGGAGACGGGAATGGCAGGTACTGCTGAGGGCGCGGCGAGACCCGCCGGCGCCGGGTTTCGCGGAACCGGTTGTCCGCCCGCCTAGCCACACCCGAGTGGTTGGCGGAGAAGCGCAAGCCGCGGAGACGAGACCGACCACAGCTCCCGAACGGCACGGCGCCGCTGGTTCGGGAGATCGTGGCGGGCCGTCGGTGGAAACGACGCGGAGCAACATCTTCGGGCGTGGGTACATTCGAGCCGAAGTCGCGACGCTCGCACGGGTCGCCCCTGGTCCACCGTCGGCCCCTCGCGGAACTGGCGATAGGCCCACGGCAGCGGCAAAAGCTCGACGTTCATGCGGCGGACCATCAGCCGAAATCCGGCGCACCAGACACGTGATCCGGCATCGGTGAGAACGCAGGCGAAGCACCGTGGCCATCGGGCGAAACGTTCGTTGCGGAACGACGAACCCACGGCACCGAGCGCCCGTGACGCACAGGCAGTGCGCAGGACCCGCGGCAGACGATCAGCGGAAATCCAGAGCGACAGAGTGGTGATCCGGCGTCGGCAAGACCGCAGGCGACGTGTCCCGGCCAGCTGGGCGGGCGCTCGGCGCCGGGCGCCCGTGACGCCGCGGCGGCGCACTCGGCGGCTCACGCTGCAGACCGTTCGCGGAAGTCGAGGGCCGCGGAGACGTGGTCCGGTGTCGGGTGGGTGACTCCGGCGAGGTCGGCGAGGGTCCAGGCGATGCGGAGGCAGCGGTCGGCGCCGCGGGCGGTGAGGAGGCCGCGGTGGAGGGCGCGGTCGAGGAGGGCGGTGGTTGCCGACGGCAGGCCGAACTCGCGGCGGAGGGTGGGGCCGGGGACGTCGGAGTTGGCGCGCCAGCCGTGGGTGCGCCAGCGGTGGGCAGCGCGGTCGCGCGCGGCGAGCACGCGGGTGCGGACCACCTCGGAAGACTCGGGCGCCGTGGAGTGGTGGGCGGAGATCGCGGTGAGCGGCCGGAGGCGCACGCGAAGGTCGACGCGGTCGAGCAGCGGGCCCGACAGCCGGCCGAGGTAGCGGCGGCGGACGACCGGTGAGCAGATGCAGTCCGTTTCGCGGGCGGGAGCGCAGGGGCACGGGTTCGTCGCGAGGACGAGCTGGAACCGGGCCGGGTACTGGACGGAGCCCTTCGCTCGGGCGATGCGGACTTCGCCCTCTTCGAGGACGGTGCGCAGCGAATCGAGGCGGTGGCCGGTGAACTCGCAGACCTCGTCGAGGAACAGCACGCCGCGGTGGGCGCGGCTGATGGCGCCGGGCACGGCGATCCCCGTGCCACCCCCGATGAGGGCAGCGGTGGAGATCGAGTGGTGCGGCGCCACGAACGGCGGCACGGTGACCAGCGGCGACGCTTTGGACAGCGAGCCGTCGATGGAGTGGATGGCGGTGACCTGGAGGGATTCGTCCGGGGAGAGTGGTGGGAGGAGGCCGGGCAGGCGTTTGGCGAGCATGGTCTTGCCGACGCCCGGTGGGCCGGTCAGCAGGAGGTGGTGGCCGCCCGCGGCGGCGACTTCGAGGGCCCAGCGGGCTTCCGGCTGGCCGACGACGTCGGCGAGGTCGGGGACGTCGGGGGCCGCGGCGGTGGCCGGCTCGGGAGTGGGTTCGAGGTCGCCTTCGTTCTTGAGCCACGCGACGAGGTCGGTGAGGCGCGAGACGCCCGAGACTTCGATGCCGTCGACGAGGGCGCCTTCGAAGAGGGACTCCGTGGGGACCAGCGCGCGTTCGTAGCCGGCGGCGCGCGCGGCCAGCAGGCCGGGCAGGACACCGCGGACGGGCCGGATGCGGCCGTCGAGGGCGAGCTCGCCGAGCAGGACGGTGCGCAGCAGCTTGGTGGCCGGGACGGCACCGTTCGCGGCGAGGACCGCGGCGGCGATGCCGAGGTCGTAGCCGGAACCGACCTTGGGCAGGTTGGCGGGCGACAGACCCAGGGTGACTTTGCCGTCGGGCCAGGGTTGGCCGGAGTTGCGGACGGCCGAGCGCACGCGGTCCTTCGACTCGCGCAGTCCGGCGTCGGGCAGGCCGACGAGAGTGACCCGGCTGAGCCCGCCGCCGAGGTCGGCTTCGATCTCGATCACGCGGCCTTCGATCCCCAGGAGTGCCACTGACCAGGCTTTGGCGATCGGCATCAGAGCACCTCCGCAAGGAGCCGGCGCAAGCCGGCGCCACACACAACCGCGTACACCGCCGGGGAGCACGTTGCGGTGGGCATCAGAACGCTCCCGCGATGTGGTGGACCTCGGGATGGGCACCGGCGGGGGCGAGGATGGTGACGACGTCGTAGCGGGTGGCGCACCAGCCGACGCGGTGGGCCTGAAGCCAGCGTTGAGCGGCGCGGCGGATGCGGCCGATCTTCTCGTCCGTGACGGATTCGGCGGGTGTGCCGAAGCCGGTGCCCGTGCGGGTTTTGACCTCGCAGAAGACGACCTTGTCGCCGTCGGACAGGACGAGGTCGAGTTCGCCTTCGCGGCACAGCCAGTTGCGGCTGAGCACCACGAGGCCGGCGTTCTGCAGGTGCCGGGCCGCCAGGTCCTCGCCCCAGCGGCCGACCGCGCGGCGCCACAGCGCGCCCGGGTTCGGGCCGTCGTTCATCGCTCCCCCTCGGCCGCACCGCCGCCAGGCCCTCGCCGGCTGTCACGGTGCGTGTGCGATCAACGTTCGCAGGGTGACGGAGGTGGTGGCCAGGGGCGAAGTGGCGGGCTGTGGACAAGTGGGGTGCTGTGGATCGTTGGCACGGGAAGAGAACAGCGCGGCGCGGATATGTCAGTGGTGGGTGCTACCGCCGGTCGGCACCAAGCCCGGACAGCACGAAGACCACCCCGGCAGGACCGGGGTGGCCTTCGCAAAACGGGGGAACGTCAGCCGCTGAAGGGGCCGTCTTCCGGCAGGCGCAGGTCGGGCTTGTCGAGTTCCTCGACGTTGACGTCCTTGAACGTGATGACCCGCACGTGCTTCACGAAGCGGGCCGGGCGGTACATGTCCCAGACCCAGGCGTCGGACATGCGCACTTCGAAGTACACCTCGCCGCCCCCGTCGCGGACTTGCACGTCGACGGCGTTGGCGAGGTAGAACCGCCGCTCGGTCTCCACCACGTACGAGAACTGGCCGACGATGTCGCGGTACTCGCGGTACAGCGAGAGTTCCATCTCGGTCTCGTACTTCTCGAGATCCTCAGCGCTCATGAAATCCGCGCCCCTCCTCGCGATCGTCTGGCTGCTCCGGCGGCGGAGCGTTCATTCTTACCCACCGAGCGGGCCAGGGCACGGACCGGCACGCTCGGGTTCTCTTCGGAAACACCCTCGAGAACGTCGTCAGCGGTACCTTCGGCCAAAGCGTTCTCCAGAGCAGCGTAGGTGAGCACGACCGGGTGCGGTGGAGTGAGTCCGTGTGCGAGAGCCGCGGTGGCCACGTTCGTGTAAGACCACCGGTGCGCCGGGCTCGGCCCGTGCTCGGTGAGGGCGGCCAGGTGGTCGGCGGTGCTGTAGCCCTTGTGCACGTCGAAGCCGTAGTCCGGCAGCTCCTCGTGCAGGCCGGCCATGATCCGGTCGCGCGTCACCTTCGCGAGCACCGACGCCGCGGCGATGCTGGCGACGCTGCGGTCGCCCTTGATGACCGCGACGTTCGGTGCCGGGATGCCCGGCACGCGGAAGCCGTCGGTGAGCACGTACCCGGGGTGTTCGCGCAGCGCCGCGACCGCGCGCCGCATCCCCTCGAGGTTCATCACCCGGATGCCGAGCAGGTCGACCTGTTCGGACGGGATCACGATCACCGCGTAGTCGAGAGCGCGCTTCAGCACCAGGTCGTAGACGCGATCGCGGGCCTTGGCGGTGAGCATCTTCGAGTCTGTAAGCTCCGGCAGCCGCGCGCCGTCTCCAGGGCGCAGCACACACGAAGCGACCACGAGCGGGCCCGCGCACGCACCGGCGCCGGCCTCGTCGACGCCCGCGACGGGCCCCAGGCCACGACGTTCGAGGGCACCCTGCAAGCCCCAGAACAGCTCGCCGCGCACGACGGCGCGCGGCGGCCGCAGGGGTTCGGCCGGGGTTCGGGGAGCAGGAACGGTCACAGCTGCACTCAACCTTTTCGCAGAGCGTGCCGTCTGACGGACGTTGTCGGGCGACGCACCCTAACGTCTCCGGCCGGCCGCCTTGCGCAGGCGTGCCTTGAAACGCTTGCCGAGGAACAGTGTGGGCACGGCCGCGGCGAACCCGACGCCGAGGGGGATGCCCTCCTGCCACGCCGGGGCGCCGAGCGCCACCGGCTGGGCGTCGGCCTGCGGGTTGTGGTCCGACACGCCACCCCACCGGCTCGGCGGGAAGACGATGATGCGGGCCTTGCCGATCACGTCGCTCACGGGCACGGCGCCGTTGGCACCGCCCTGGCCCTGGTAGCGGGAGTCGGCGGAGTTGTTGCGGTTGTCGCCCATCACCCACAGGGTGCCCTGCGGCACCTTGACCGGTGCGAACGAGTCCTGCACCGCGTGGTCGGGGTTCTCCCAGTGGATGTACGGCTCGTCGAGCGCCTTGCCGTCGACGATCACGCGGTTCTGCGGATCGCAGCACGACACGGTCTGCCCGCCGACCGCGATCACCCGCTTGACGAAGTCGCGCTCGTCCGGCGGCGCGAAGCCCACCAGGGAACCGAGGCCGCGCAGGCCGCGGACGACGATGTTGCTGGACTCCTGCGGGGCGATCTCGTTCTCGGTCCAGGCCGGCGGGCCCTTGAACACGACGACGTCGCCCGGCGAGGGGTCCGTGAAGTCATACGTGACGCGGTCGACCAGGATCCGGTCGCCCGTGCAGCCGGGGCAGCCGTGAAGCGTGGCCTCCATCGACCCCGAGGGGATCATGAAGACCTTCGCCAGGAAGGCCTGGATCAGGATCGTGAGCACCAGAGCGATCGCGATCAGGATCGGCAGTTCCTTCCAGAACGACCGCTTCTGCTGAGGCTTGCCCCGCCGGTGAGAGCCCCGACGCTGCTCGGAACGAGTCTCTTCCGAGCCGTCGGGGTCATCCTCAGCGGCGTTCTGGGGCACGGGTTCGACCACGTCGCCAGGCTACCGGGAACCGCCCTGCCACTCAGGAGGCAGAGGTGGTCTCGCGGCTGTCGCGACGCTCCTTGATCTTCGCCTTCTTGCCGCGCAGGTCGCGCAGGTAGTACAGCTTGGCGCGCCGCACGTCGCCGCGCTTGAAGACCTCGATCTGCGCGACGTTCGGCGAGTGCACCGGGAAGGTGCGCTCGACGCCCACGCCGAACGAGACCTTGCGGACGGTGAAGGTCTCCCGCACGCCGCCGCCCTGACGGCGGATGACGACGCCCTGGAAGACCTGGTTGCGCTCGCGGTTGCCCTCGATGACGCGGACGTGGACCTTGAGCGTGTCGCCCGGGCGGAAGTCCGGGATGTCGGAACGCAGTGACTGCGCGTCCAGCGCGTCCAGGGTGTTCATCGTGGTCCGTCCTCGTCGATTCGTATTGCTTGCGTACTTCTCCCCCTGGGCGCACAGGCGCGCAGCAGCGCTGCTTGCGACCACACCAGGGGCTGATGGCGGGCTCGTGAACGAGGCGGTCCACTCACGCCAACCTGTCGATTATGGCAGAGGCGCACGTGCTCGCTTCGCACGGGGTCTAGCCGGGGTTCTCGCCGAGCCGGTCGAGGACCTCGTGATCTCGTCGGTCGAGACTACCTTCCGGCATCTTGGCCAGGAGATCCGGGCGGCGCCGGGCGGTGCGCTCCAGCGCCTGGTCGCGCCGCCAGCGGTCGACGAGCGCGTGGTTGCCCGAGCGCAGCACGTCCGGCACCGCCAGGTCGCGCCACACCTCCGGGCGGGTGTAGCTGGGGCCTTCGAGCAGGCCGTCGGAGAACGAGTCCTCGGCCGCCGACCGCGCGTTGCCGAGCACGCCCGGCAGCAGCCGCACGACGGCCTCGACGATCACCAGCACCGCCGCTTCGCCGCCGACCAGCACGTAGTCGCCGATCGACACCTCGTCGACGGGCATCCGGCGCGCGGCGTCGTCGACCACGCGCTGGTCGATGCCTTCGTAGCGGCCGCACGCGAAGACCAGGTGCTGCTCCTCGGCGTACTCGTGGGCCATGGCCTGCGTGAACGGCCGGCCGGCGGGCGTCGGGACCACGAGCCGGGTCTCCGGACGGCACACCTCGTCGAGGGCCGGGCCCCAGATCTGGGGTTTCATGACCATGCCGGGGCCACCGCCGTAGGGCGCGTCGTCGACGGCGCGGTGGACGTCGTGGGTCCAGTCGCGCAGGTCGTGGACGCCGACCTCGATGAGGCCGCGGTCGATCGCCCGGCCCAGCAGCGCGGCGCGCAGCGGGTCGAGGTACTCGGGGAAGATCGTGACGACGTCGATGCGCATCTAGGCGTCCAGCAGGCCTTCGGGCGGGTCCAGCACGACGCGGCCGCCCGCGACGTCGACGGTGGGCACGATCGCCTTCACGAACGGCACGAGCGCCTCACGGCCGTCGACGTCCAGCTCGAGCAGCTCACCCGCCGGCGAGTGGACGACCTCGACCACCTTGCCGACAACGGTGCCGTCGGCGAGCTCGGCCCGCAGGCCGGCCAGCTCGTGGTCGTAGAACTCGTCCGGGTCGTCCGTGGGCGGCAGTGCGCCGGTGTCGATGAGCAGGAGCGCGCCGCGCAGGGTCTCGGCGACGTCGCGGGTCAGCACCTGCTCGAAACGCACCAGCAGCCGCCCGCTGTGTTCGCGGGCGGCTGCCACGGTGAGATCCCTCTTGCTGCCGTCACGCAGCTTCGTCGTGACGACCGCGCCGACGGCGAACCGCTCTTCGGGCGAGTCCGTGCGCACGTCCACGGCGAGTTCGCCGCGGATGCCGTGCGCCTTCGCGATGCGGCCGACTACGACGTCCATCCTGACCGTCCGGGTTTCCGGTGCGGGTCAGCGATCGGTGTCGACGACGTCCACCCGGACGCCGCGGCCACCGATGCCACCCATCACGGTGCGCAGGGCGGTCGCCGTGCGGCCGCCCCGGCCGATCACCTTGCCGAGGTCGTCGGGGTGCACGTGCACCTCGAGCGTGCGGCCACGGCGCGTGGTCAGCAGCTCGACCCGGACCTCGTCCGGGTTGTCGACGATCCCGCGCACCAGGTGCTCGAGGGAGTCAGCGAGAAAACTCACTCGGACTTCTCGCCCTCGGCGGCTTCGGCCTTGTCGCCCTCAGCCTTCTTCGGGGCGGACTTCTTCTTCGGCGTGGTGGCCTCGGCGACCGGCTCCTCACCGGCCGCGGCCAGCGCCGCGTTGAACAGGTCCTGCTTGGACGGCTTCGGCTCGGCCACCTTCAGGGTGCCCTCGGCGCCCGGCAGGCCCTTGAACTTCTGCCAGTCGCCGGTGATCTCGAGCAGGCGCTGGACCGGCTCGGTCGGCTGGGCGCCGACGGACAGCCAGTGCTGCGCGCGCTCGGAGTCGACCTGGATCAGGCTCGGCTCTTCCTTCGGGTGGTACTTGCCGATCGTCTCGATGGCCTTGCCGTCCCGGCGGGTGCGCGCGTCGGCGACGATGATGCGGTAGTACGGCGCACGGATCTTGCCGAGGCGCTGCAGCTTGATCTTGACGGCCACGGGTGTGGGTACTCCTCGTTGCTCTCTGGTGCAGGTGGGCGCACCTCGGCCGCGTGGGGACACGGTCTCGGGCACCCGAAGGTCAGGAGCTCCCGAACGGTGAGAGGGTCCGGACGGAAGCGGGCAAGCGAACATTCTGCCAGACGGGCCCGAAGTCCCTGAACAGGGCCTCAGAAGGAAGCGATTCCGAGTGAGCCGAGCAGGATCGCGACCGACGGCAGGAAGTTGTTCATCGAGTGTGCCACGACGCTGCCCGCGAGCCGGCCCGTCGCGAAGCGGGCCAGGCCGATGGGCACCGCGATGACCAGCAGCAGCGTCGTGCGCAGCGGTTCGAGGTGGCTCGCGGCGAACACGGCCGTGGACAGCAGGAACGCCGCCATCCGGCCCCAGCGCTCGCTGCGCCACTGCATCCGCTCCACCGCGCCCCAGAGCAGGCCGCGGTAGATGATCTCCTCGCAGATCGGCCCGACGAGCCAGAGGTAGACGAACGTCACGATCGCCGCCGAGACCGACATCTTCCGGTCGTCCACCAGCGCGCTGATCGTCGACGTCGCGTTGGCCGAACCCACGACCTCGGTCCACACGTACGCGCTCAGCGACGTGAGGACCAGCCCGAGCAGCCCGAATTTCAAGCCCACCTTGACGTCGCCCCAGCGCCACTGCAGCCGCAGGTCGAGCTTGGGACCGTTGCCGCGCACGACGGTGGCCAGCAGCGCGACGCCCGCGGCGATCATCGCGGGCAGCATCGTGCCGAGCAGCACCGTGCGGATCGGCAGCGGCTGGCCCGGCGGTGGATCGCCGAGCACGGCGCTCACGAACGCCGCCGACGCGATGAGAACGGCCTCCACGAGCAGGAAAGCGCCGAACCCCCAGCGGTGCGGCGGGAACTCCGGCGGGGCGCTCACCAAGTCCTCCGGACTGATCGGCGTGGCACCCGGGAGGTTCTCCCGGGGCTGCGAAGTGGTCACGCCGCCCCTCCGGTGATCGCTCGGCTCACCGGACGAGCCTAACCGCCGAGAGGACTTCGCACAGTACTCGATCGATCACAGACGATGCTGTGCCGTTGATCACCCAGCTGCCCCCGTCACGGCGGAAACCCTCGCCATGCACCGCACGTCCGGTTGGTGCCCGCCTGCTCTTGGTCGAATTGGCGATGGTTTCAGGCGAAGACGACGCCGCCCAGCACGATGTGCTTCGGATGGCGCAGCACAGCGAGGTCCTCGCGCGGATCGGCCGCGTAGACGATCAAGTCGGCCGGAGCACCGTCCTCGATACCGGGGTGGCCGAGCCACTCGCGCGCCGCCCACGACGCGCTCGCGAGCGCCTGCTCGCGCGACATACCGGCGCGGTGCAGCGCGTCGACCTCGTCGGCGATGAGGCCGTGGTCGACCATGCCGCCGGCGTCCGTGCCCGCGAAGACCCGCACACCCGCCTCGACGGCGGCGGCCACCATGTCGCCGACGCCGGCGTGCAGCGCCCGCATGTGCGCCGCGTAGGTCGGGTACTTGCCGGCTTTGTCGGCGATGCCCGGGAAGTTCTCGATGTTGATCAGCGTGGGCACGAGCGCCACGTCGCGCCGGGCGAGCTCCGCGAGCTGGTCCGACGTGAGCGCGGTGCCGTGCTCGAGGCAGTCGATGCCGGCGTCGATGAGCCCCGGCAGCGCGGCCTCGCCGAAGACGTGGGCCGTCACCCGGGCACCGAGGTCGTGCGCCACGCGGATGGCCTCGGTGAGCACGTCCTGCGGCCAAAGCGGCGCGAGGTCGCCGACACCGCGGTCGATCCAGTCGCCGACGAGCTTCACCCAGCCGTCGCCGTCGCGCGCCTGCTCGGCGACCGCGTCGGGCAGCAGGCCGGGGTCGTCCAGCTCGATCGCCAGACCCGGGACGTACCGCTTGGGCAGGGCGAGGTGCCGGCCGCAGCGGATGATCGTGGGCAGGTCGGCGCGCTCCTGCAGCGGCCGGACGTCGATCGGCAGGCCGCAGTCGCGGATCAGCAGCGTGCCCGCGGCGCGGTCGGTCTCGGCCTGCTCGATCGCCACCTCGACCGGCACGGGACCGTCCGGCGCGAGGCCGGGGTGGCAGTGGGCGTCGACGAGGCCGGGCACGAGGAACCCACCGGTCGAGAGCGTTTCGGCACCCGGCACCGGCTCGACCGAGATCCGGCCGTCGACGAGCCAGAGATCACGCGGCTCACCGTCCGGCAGCACCGTGCCCCAGATGTGCAGCGCGCTCAATTCTTGCCCGGGTTCTTCGGGAGCTTGAACTTCGACGGGTCGAAGCCCGGCACGTCGTTCATGCCGCCGAGCTGCGAGAGGTCGGGCATCCCGCCTCCGCCGGGCATGCCGCCCGGGGGCAGCATCGGCATGCCGCCGGGCAGGCCGCCGCGCACCTTGGGCTGCGTGGGGCCGCGCCCCTTGCCCTTCTTCCCCTTCTTGCCCTTGCGCGTTTTGCTGCCGCCGCCCGCGCCGCCGAAACCGAAGCGCCCGGCCATCTGCGACATCATCTTGCGCGCCTCGAAGAAGCGGTTGACCAGGTCGTTGACCTCGCGGACGGTGACGCCCGAGCCGTTGGCGATGCGCAGCCGGCGCGAGCCGTTGATCATCTTCGGGTCGGCGCGCTCGGCGGGCGTCATGCCGCGGATGATCGCCTGCAGGCGGTCGAGGTGCTTGTCGTCGACCTGCGCGAGCTGGTCCTTCATCTGGCCCGCGCCGGGCAGCATGCCCAGCAGGTTGCCGATCGGGCCCATCTTGCGGACGGCGAGCATCTGCTCGAGGAAGTCTTCCAGCGTCAGCTGGCCGCTGGTCAGCTTCTCCGCGGCCTTCTCGGCCTGCTCCTGGTCGAAGTGCTGCTCGGCCTGCTCGATGAGCGTGAGCACGTCGCCCATCCCGAGGATGCGCGAGGCCATCCGGTCGGGGTGGAAGGTGTCGAAGTCCTCGAGCTTCTCGCCGTTGGACGCGAAGAGGATCGGCTGGCCGGTGACCTCGCGGACCGACAGCGCGGCACCACCGCGGGCGTCGCCGTCGAGCTTGGTGAGCACGACGCCGGTGAAGCCGACGCCGTCGCGGAACGCCTCGGCCGTGGTCACGGCGTCCTGGCCGATCATCGCGTCGACGACGAACAGGACCTCGTCGGGCTGCACGGCGTCGCGGATGTCCGCGGCCTGCTTCATCAGCTCTTCGTCGACACCCAGGCGGCCCGCGGTGTCGACCACGACCACGTCGTGCTGCGCGTGCTTGGCCTCGACGATGGCGCGGCGGGCGACGTCGACCGGGTCGCCGACGCCGTTGCCGGGCTCCGGCGCGAACGTGACCACCCCGGCGCGCTCGCCGACGACCTGCAGCTGCGTGACGGCGTTCGGGCGCTGGAGGTCACACGCGACCAGCATCGGCGCGTGGCCCTGCTTCTTCAGCCACATCGCGAGCTTGCCGGCGAGCGTCGTCTTACCGGCACCCTGCAGACCGGCGAGCATGATCACCGTCGGCGGGTTCTTGGCGAGGTTCAGCCGGCGCGTCTCGCCGCCGAGGATCGCGACGAGCTCCTCGTTGACGATCTTGATGACCTGCTGCGCGGGGTTCAGGGCCTGGGAGACCTCGGCGCCCTTCGCCCGTTCCTTGATCCGGGCGATGAACTCCTTGACCACCGGCAGCGCGACGTCGGCCTCCAGCAGCGCGATGCGGATCTCGCGCGCGGTGGCGTCGATGTCGGCGTCGGACAGCCTGCCCTTGCGCGACAGCGTCTGCAGGGCGGCGGTGAGCCGATCGGAGAGGGTGTCGAACACGGGTGTGCACGCTCCAGCTGGGTCGTCGTTCGAGTACCGGGCACCGCTCGGCGACCCCGGCAACCTCCCAGGGTAGCGGTCCGTGCCGGTCCGCCTCGCGGGTGCGCGAACCTTCGACAGAAGGTTAGTACGCACATGCGTAATAACTTGCCGACGATGCTCCTGTCAAAGCAAGAAAATCGCTCGACGGCCGTCCCGAAGTCGGTAAACATCTGCGTATGACTTCAGCGACGAGACCTCGTCCGACGCTGGCCGAGCCGACGGCCGACACCGACGAGAAAGTGCCGTTCAGGCGCATCGCGGTCCTGTTCCGGCCGCACCGCGGGGCGATGGCGGCGCTGTGCGCGCTACTGGTGCTGCAGGCCGCGCTCGGCGTCACCTCGCCGTTCCTGCTGCGGGCGATCCTCGACGACGCGCTCCCCCATCGCGACGCGCTGCTGGTGAGCGTGCTGGCGCTGGGGATGATCGGCGCGGCGCTGGGCTCGGGCGCGCTGGGCGTGGCGACGACCGGGCTGTCGAACACGATCGGGCAGCGCGTGATGAACGAACTGCGCGTGTCGGTCTACGGCCACCTGCAGCGCATGTCGCTCGGCTTCTTCACCCGCACCAAGACCGGCGAGATCCTGTCGCGGGTCTTCAACGACATCGGCGGCGTGGACAACGTGGTCACGACCACCGCCGCGTCGATCGTGCAGAACGGCACCACGGCGCTGGCGATCACCGTCGCGATCCTGATCATGGACTGGCAGCTGGCGCTGCTGACGCTCGTGGTGGTGCCGCTGTTCCTGCTGTTCACGCTGCGGCTGGGCGGCAAGCAGCGCAAGCTCGCACGCGGCCGGACCCGCCGGATGGCGCGGCTGACGACCATCGTCGAGGAATCCCTGTCGGTCACCGGCGTGCTGCTGAGCAAGACCATGGGCAACGAGCGCGCGATGCGCGAGCGCTTCGCCGAGGAGTCGCGGGAGGTCGCCGCGCTCGAGCGCAGCGCGGCGCTGGCCGGGCGCTGGCAGCGGGCGTCGCGGACGATGAGCCTGACGATCATCCCGGCGCTCGTGTACTGGGTCGCCGGGCTCGAGCTGGCGGGCGGCGCGGCGCCGGTCTCGCTGGGCACGGTCGTCGCGTTCACCAGCATGCTCAACCGCCTGCTCGCGCCGGCGACGGCCATGCAGACGGTGAGCCAGAGCGTGGCTTCGGCGAAGGCGCTGTTCGGGCGGATCTTCGAGGTGCTCGACCTGCGGGTGGAGATCGGCGACCGGCCGGGCGCCCGTGAGCTGGCCGTGCGCGAGGGTGCGGTCGCGATGCGGGGCGTGTCGTTCCGCTACGACGACGACGGCCCGTGGACCCTGCACGACATCGACCTCGACGTGCCACCGGGGACGACGACGGCGCTGGTGGGGTCGACGGGTTCGGGCAAGACGACGCTCGCGTACCTCGTGGCGCGCCTGTACGAGGTGACCGAGGGGCGCGTCTGCATCGACGAGACCGACGTCCGCGACGTCACGCTCGCGTCGCTGGCCGCCGGGGTCGGGCTGGTGTCGCAGGAGACGTACCTGTTCCACGCCACGGTGCGGGAGAACCTGCGGTTCGCGAAGCCGGACGCCACCGACGCGGAGATCGAGGAAGCCGCGAAGGCCGCGCACATCCACGACACGCTGGCGAAGCTGCCCGAGGGCTACGACACCGTCGTGGGCCAGCGCGGCTACCGGTTCTCGGGCGGGGAGAAGCAGCGGATGGCGATCGCGCGGATCCTGCTGCGCAACCCACCCGTGCTGATCCTCGACGAGGCCACGAGCGCGCTCGACACCCGCACCGAGCGTTCCGTGCAGGCGGAGCTCGACCGGCTCGCCGCGGGCCGCACCACGCTCACCATCGCGCACCGGCTGTCCACTGTGGAGAACGCGGACCAGATCGTGGTGCTCGACGAAGGACGGATCGTCGAACGGGGCACGCACGCGGAACTGCTGGCCCTCGACGGCCGGTACGCGCGGCTGGTGCGCGGGGAAACCGCCTAATGTGGCGGTATGCAGACCGAAGCCGACACCCGCCGAGCCGACGAGCTGGCCGAGCTGGCCCGCCACGTCCGGGAAGGTGTCGGCCGGCTCAACTGGCGCATGCGCTCGGAGGCGGACTCACCGTCGCCGGGGCCGACGGTGCTGGCCGTGCTGTCGCGGCTCTACCGCGCCGGGACGCACACGCCGAGCGAGCTGGCCGAGGCGGAGCGGATCCACCCGCAGTCGCTGACGCGCGTGCTGGCTTCGCTGACTTCGCGCGGGTTGATCACGCGCTCGGCGGACCCGTCGGACGGGCGGCGGTCGCTGATCGACATCACCCACGCCGGGCGGATCGTGCTGCGAGACTACTCGATCTCACGCGAACAGTGGCTCGCGGCGGCGGTGGAGCGGGCGTTGAGCCCGACCGAGCAGCAGCTGCTGCGCCTGGCGGCGGATCTGCTGCTGCGGATCGCGGATTCCTGACGGGGCGGGAAACCGGCGCCCTCCCCGACGCCGGCCCACAGTGGATCTCCCACCCCCCAGGGGTTCCGGGACGCGGCCGCTCCCCACGGCCGGCCCCGGAACCTTGGCGGAAGGGCTCACCTCCCCGGGAGCCTTCCGCCGCGTGCACGCCAGGCGGTTTCCGTCGCCCGCTCGCCAGACCCCCAGTACCGGGCGAACGGTTTCCGCCTTGCGTTGGGGAGAAGTCTGCCGGGTGCGGGGCAGGGCGGGGCAGTGTGAAGACCCCCAACCGGGGCTGCGTAGAACTACTCAAACTCGCCCGGAACCACCTCCGGCGTTCCGACAGCTGCCGCTACAAACGAGTGTCGGGCCCGGCGGATTCGGTCACGCACTCGAACGACGGCTGCGCCTCGGCCAGCGCTTCGGCCGAACAGCCCACCGCGCACGCCGCCGCCTGGAGCACTTCGGTGACCACCTCGACGTCCACCGAATGCGCGGCGGCGAGTGCGCCGTTGCGGACCTCCACGCGCCGCGCGAGGCCCGCCAGCGCGTGCGCCAGCGCGTGCTGCCCCGCGACGAGCTGCGTGACGACTTCGCTGAGCTCACCGAGCGTCGCGGCATGCCCGTCGCACCGCAGGGAACCGGACAGCTCCTCGGCGCACGCCCGCAGGTGCGACGCGACCACAGTCGGCGGCAGGGAAATCCTCGGCAGGTTGTGCTCGTGACCCAGCATCGCTCCACCCCGTCCTTCCGCACCCCACCGCCGCCGGACCAGCGCCATATTGCCACCGGGGCACGCCTCCGCTAGTCCGACACCCCGATCGTGTGATGCGGCAAATCGGTAACCGGGCAGGTCAGGCGGCGTCCGTCGGCGCGGGGCCCCGGGCGGGGTGTTTGCGGCCGGGAACAGTTCACGACGTCGTAGTCACCCGTTCGAACCAGCCGGCGAGCGTGGTGAAGTCAGCCGGGGTCAGGCCCACGCGGGGGTCGACGCGGTGGAGCAGGGCGGGGCCGGCGTGGTGGGCGGCCACCCGCGCGCGGTCCGCGGAGGAGATTTCGTCGTCGAGCCAAGCAAAAGCACGGCCGGCGGCCCACGTCACCAGTGGCCGGGTTTTCCAGTGTCCTTCGTCGGGATCAGGCCCGTCGGGCCAGTCGACGACGGGCAGGGACGGCAAGCCGAGGCGGGGGCCGAGGACGTCGTTGGCGTCGGTTCCCCACGTGGTCGCCCACACGAGGTCGAACGGGAGGGCGGCCAGCCGCCTGCCGTGGGCAGGGTCCAGCCGGGCCAGGAGCGGGTGGTCGGCCGGGCCGGGGAACGGCGGGAACCGCGGGTGGTCCGAGGCGCCGAACGGGATGAGGGCCCGTCGACGTCGAGGAAGAGGAGGGGGCGGGCCACGGGGGAACCGTAGCCCGCCCGTGGGGTCAGGAGGCGGCGGTGAGCACGGCGTCCTCCACCTTCGCGCGCCAGGCCGCGTCGACGTGGCCCGTGCGGGGGGAGACGGCGAAGGAGTCCACCACGGCGCCGCCCAGGGTGGTGGCTTTGGCCCAGTGCACGGAGGCGTCCGAGCGGCTCAGGGCGCGGGCCACGCGGAAGAGCAGGCCGATGCGGTCGGCGGCGCGCAGTTCGAGCACGACGGTGTTCGAGCCGCTCGTTTCGTCGTCGAACCACAGGACCTTGGGGGCGACGGTGAACGACGACGCGCTCGCGTAGTCGCGTTCCTTGGCGGCCAGGCGTTGCGTCAGGGGCAGCGTCCCGGCCACGGCGCGGGAGAACTGTTCGCGCAGCAGCGTCGGCTCGGGCAGGGAGCCGAACTTCGGGGAGGCGGTGAAGACGCCCACGCGGTCGCGCAGGACGGCGGCGTGGACTTCCAGCGAGTTGAGCGCCAGGACGCCCGCGGCGGGGGCCAGGAGTTCCACGCGCGCCGGGGCGGCGAGCACGACCGTGACGACCTTGCCGTGGGCGGTGATGCGGACCTCGCCGATGCCGGAGCGCACGGCGTCGGCCAGGAGTTCGCGCTCGGTGGCGTCCAGGGGTTCCGGGGCGGTGAAACCCTTGCCGTGCAACGCTTCTTCGCACGAGCTCACCAGGTCGGCCAGCAGGCGGTCCTTCCAGTCCGTCCAGACGCCCGGGCCGGTGGCCAGCGAGTCGGCCCGGGTCAGCGCGTGCAGGAGGTCGATCAGGACGACGTCGCTGTCCAGCGTTTTGACCACGCGGGCCACCGTGGCCGGGTCGGCGATGTCGCGGCGCGTCGCGGTGTGGGGCAGGAGCAGGTGGTGGCGGACCATCGCCGCGACAGTGGCGACGTCGGCCGGCGGCAGGCCGACGCGCGTGGCGACCTGGGCGGCGAGGTCGGCGCCGAGCTCGGAGTGGTCGGCGTCGCGGCCCTTGCCGATGTCGTGCAGCAGCGCGCCGAGGAGCAGCAGGTCCGGGCGGGCGACCGTGGTCGTCAGCTTGGCCGCCTCGACGCACGCCTGCACGAGGTGCCGGTCGACCGTCCACTGGTGCACGGGCGAGCGCGGTGGCAGGTCCCGCACCGCGCCCCACTCCGGGAACAGGCGGGCCCACAACCCCGTGCGGTCCAGCGCTTCGACGGCGTCGACGAGCCCCTCCCCCGCGCCGAGCAGCTCGACCAGCGCGTTGCGGGCGTCGACCGGCCACGGGGCGCGCAGTTCGGGCGCGGAGTCGGCCAGCGTGCGCAAGGTGCCGTGCGCGACGGGTTTGCCGGTGCGCGCCGAGGCAGCCGCGACGCGCAGCAGCAACGCCGGATCCTTGGCCGGCACGGCGTCGCGCGCCAGCGACACCTCGTCGCCGTGGAGCACAACGCCTTCGGCGAGCGGCGTCCGCGAAGGGCGCCGGCCGAAGCGGCTGCGCGGTGCCTCCACAGTGGACCGGAGTGCGACGTCCACGGCGTACGCGATCGTCCGGCCGGCGCCGGAGAGCTTGCGCGCCAACGTGAACCGGTCCGCGAGACCCAGCGCCGCAGCCACCACTTCGGCCTCGGGCGCGCTCAGCACATCGCGTTCCCGGCGCAGTTCACGCCGCAGCTCCGTGCGCACGTCGAGCAGCAACGCCTTGGCCGCCACCAGTTCCTCGCCCGGCCGGGCCGTGAGCTGGGCCAGCGCCAGGGCCTCCAGCACGGCGAAATCACGCAACCCGCCGCGGCCGTGTTTCAGGTCGGGCTCGGCCGACTGCGCGATCTCCCCGCTGCGCCGCCAGCGCGTGCGCACGGCGTCGGCCAGCTCGCCGAGCCGCTTGCGGGCCGTGCGCCGCCACTGCTCGCGCGCGGCGGCCGCGAGGCGCTCAGTCAGCTCGGCGTCGCCCGCGAGGTGGCGCGCGTCGAGCAACCCGAGTTGCGTACGCAGGTCTTCCGTGGCCACCTTGAGCGCTTCGCCCGGTGTCCGCACCGAGTGGTCGAGCCCGAGTTTGGCGTCCCACAACGGATACCACAGCGCGTCGGCGATCTCGCCGACGCGCGGGTTGCCGTTGTGCACCAGCACCAGGTCGAGGTCCGAGTACGGCACCAGCTCGCGCCGCCCCAGGCCGCCGACGGCGACCAGCGCGACACCGGGATCGGCGGTGTCCACGCCGGCCGCCGAAGCGCCCTTCGCGAGCCAGAACTCGAAGAGATCGACCAGTGCCGCCCGCAGCGCGGACGGTCCGTGCCGGCCCTCGAGCAGGCGCTCGAGGGCCCGGACCAGCTCACCCCCGTCGGTCATCACCTAGAGCGCATCCGCTCCGCGCTCGCCGGTGCGCACCCGGATCACGGTCTCGACCGGCGTCACCCACACCTTGCCGTCGCCGATCTTCCCGGTGTGCGCGGCGGAGGTGACGGCGTCGAGGACCTTCTCGACGTTCGCGTCGTCCGTCACGACCTCGATCTTCAGCTTGGCCACGAAATCCACGGAGTACTCGGCGCCGCGGTAGACCTCGGTGTGGCCCTTCTGGCGGCCGTAGCCCTGGACCTCGCTCACGGTCATGCCGAGCACACCCAGCTGCTCCAGCCCGGAGCGGATGTCATCGAGCGTGAACGGCTTGACGATCGCGGTGATGAGCTTCATGCCTTGGTCTCCTCGAGTTTCGTGGGGGCGATGGCGGACTTGACCGGGATGGTGGTGGGCTGGCCGAGACCGCCGCCCATACCGGTGAAGTCGTAAGCGCTCTCCGCGTGCTGGGCCTCGTCGATCCCGCTGACCTCTTGCTCGGTGCTGACCCGGAAGCCGCCCAGCTTCTTGATCACGAACCCGATGATGAAGGACAGGATGAACGAGTAGCCGAGCACGGCGCCCGCAGCAGCCGCCTGGCGACCCAGCTGCGTGAAACCGCCACCGTAGAAGAGACCGTCGGCACCCAGGGAGTTCACGCTCGTGGTGGCGAAGAACCCGATGAGCAGCGTGCCGACGAGGCCGCCGACCAGGTGGACGCCCACGACGTCGAGCGAGTCGTCGAACCCGAAGCGGTACTTGAACGACACGGCCAGCGCGCACAGCACCCCGGCGATGACCCCGATCGCGATCGACCCGAGCGGGCTCACGAAACCACACGCCGGCGTGATCGCGACCAGACCCGCGACGGCACCCGAGGCGGCGCCCAGCGTGGTCGGCTTGCCGAACTTGAGCTGCTCCACCAGCAGCCAGCCGAGCACGGCGGCCGCGGTGGCCACGGTCGTGTTGGTGAACGCGACGGCCGCGAGATCGTTGGCGGCGAGCGACGAACCGGCGTTGAAGCCGTACCAGCCGAACCACAGCAGCGAAGCGCCCAGCAGCACGAAGGGCACGTTGTGCGGACGGCCCGTGTCCTTCGGCCAGCCCTTGCGCTTGCCCAGCACGATCGCGAGCGCGAGACCCGCCGCGCCGGCGTTGATGTGCACCGCGGTGCCACCGGCGAAGTCGAGCGCCTTGAGGTTGTTGGCGATCCAGCCACCGACGGAGTTCTCACCGAGGAAACCGTTGAACGAGAACACCCAGTGGGCCACCGGGAAGTACACGATGGACACCCAGATCACCACGAACAGCGTCCAGCCCCAGAACTTCGCGCGGTCCGCGATCGCACCCGAGATCAGCGCCGGGGTGATGATCGCGAACATCAGCTGGAACATGCAGAACGCCAGCAACGGCAAGGCGTCCGGCCCCGGCCACGGCACAGCGGGCGCCGAATCCGTGGCGGCCGCGGCGAACCCGACGAGCTTGCCGGCCGCGTCGGTGAGCCCCGCCAGGTCGAAGTTGCCGACCAGGCCGCCGAACGCGTCGTTGCCGAAGGACATGGAGAAGCCGAAGGCGACCCACAGCACCCCCACCACGGCAAGCGCGATGAAGTTCATCATCAGCATGTTCAGCACGCTCTTCGCACGGACCATGCCGCCGTAGAAGAACGCCAGTCCCGGTGTCATGAGCATGACCAGCGCGGCGCCGGCCAGCACCCACGCGGTGTCTCCTGCGTTCAGCACAATCTTCCTCCCGTGCCCTGGGTTTCTGACCCGGAAGTCTTGGTTCCCGGTGTTTCGCGGGGCGGCGCCGCACGTTTCACGGGCGTGAACTGTCAGGGCTGACTTGTTACAGGGAGGTTTCCCGCCACGCGGGGTGGAGTGCCCGGTTGCGTTACGTCGTGGTCGAATAGCCCCATGACCTCGGCCGGACCCGGAAATGACCCACTGCCACGAAGGGTCGTCGACGCGCTGCGCTGTTCGGTGTGCGCTACCCCGGTCGAGCTGTCGGGGCGCACGGTGCGTTGCGGAAACCGCCACTCGTTCGACTTGGCGCGCCAGGGATACGTCAACCTTCTGCACGCGCGCGTGCAGGCCGGCACGGCGGACACGGCGCCGATGGTCGCGGCGCGGTCGGCGTTCCTCGAATCGGGCGCGTACGAGCCCTTGGCGGACGAGGTGACGCGCGCGGCTTCCGGCGCCACGGGTCTGGTGATCGACGCCGGGGCCGGGCCGGGGTACTACCTGTCGCGCGTGCTCGACGTCTGCCCTTCCGCCGCCGGCTTGGCGCTCGACGTGTCCGCCGTGGCGCTGCGCCGGGCCGCCCGCGCGCACGCGCGGCTCGGCGCGGTGGTGTGGAACCTGTGGGAGCCGTGGCCGGTGGCGGACGGCGTCGCTTCGGTGGTGCTGGACGTGTTCTCGCCGCGCAACGCCGCCGAGTTCCACCGCGTCCTCGCGCCCGGCGGTGTGCTCGTGGTCGCGGCGCCGCTGCCCGGGCACCTGGCCGAGCTGGGTGATCTCGTGCTGTCCGTGGCCGACCGCAAGGAAGAACGCCTCGAAACGACGCTCGGCGGCCGGTTCGCGCGCATCTCGCGCACGGACGTCGTCCGCACGGCCCCCTTCACGGCCCGGCAGGTGCACGACGTCGTCGCCATGGGCCCGGCCGGTTTCCACCTCGACCGCGACGACCGCCGGTCGCGGCTCGAAGCGGCGCAGGGCCGGGACGTCACGCTCGCCGTCGGGGTGAGCGTGTGGCAGAAGACCGGGTGACGCTCCTGGAGCGGATCACTGGCCGACGCTCCTCCACAGCGCGCACTTGAACGTCGTCTCCGCGTCGACCGGGCCTGGCTTGCCGGGGGCGAACCGCTGGACGCGGGCGCCGTCGGCGTACTTCGGCCAGGCGGGCAGGCCCGGGCCGTTCGGGTCGCCGGTGCGGGCGAAGCGGGTCCAGTGGCCGATCATCGTGCGGGAGAGGTCTTGCTGGGCCGCCGTGGCCGCGGCGGCGGCCACGTCCAGGCGCAGCTCGTCGCGGTTGGTGCCGAACAGCACGGGCACGCCGGCGATCCGGCGTTCGCGCATGGCCATCTCCGAAGGCGCGGGCAGCACCGGCGTGCCGTACGGCGTGGCCGTGAAGACCTCGGTGTAACCGCCGTCCAGCCACGCCTTCGCGGGCACGCGTCGCAGACAGGCGAGAACGTCGGCGCCGGTGGCGCACCCGAACTTCCCGCCGACGGCCGTCCCCGCGGCCTGCGCCTGCGCCAGCGGGGTGAAGAGCGTGTGCCGGCCCAGTCCCGGGGCCACGGTGTTCTTCGGGAAGTACGCCGAGCACGAACTGCTGTCGATGATCGCCCGCTGGACCAGCCCGACGGCATCCGGCGACGACAGCAACGCGCACGTAGCGAAGGCGCCCGACGATTCGCCGAACACCGTGACGTTGCCCGGATCCCCGCCGAACGCCGCCGCGTTCTGCTTCACCCACCACAGCGCGGCGAGCTGGTCCTGGGTGCCGAAATCGGCCGACGAGCCGAGCTGCGGCAGCGCGAAGTTGCCGAACGCGCCGAGGCGGTAGTTCACGGTCACGACGTTGACGTCCCCCTGCTCGACCATCCGCGCGGGGTCGTAGTCGGCTCCGGCTCCGGTGCCGTCGCCCCCGTGCAGCCCCACCGCGGCCAACGCCCAGCGTCTTCCGCACGTCTCGTCTCCCGTCAAGATCACCACGAACGGTAGGTGTGCGGTCGCCCTCCGGCATCATGAGGAAGGAGGACGCCGGAGTCCTCCGAAAGCCCGACCACGTCCCGGGAGGGATGGCCCGCGACGGCGGCCGTGAGTAGCGTGGCGGGCGATGAGCGAACGCACCTGGGGCTTCCGCACCCGCGCCCTGCACGCCGGTGGCACGCCCGATCCCGCGACCGGCGCCCGGGCGGTGCCGATCTACCAGACGACCAGCTTCGTGTTCGAGGACGCCGCCGACGCGGCCAACCTGTTCGCGCTGCAGAAGTACGGCAACATCTACAGCCGGATCGGGAACCCGACCGTGGCGGCGTTCGAGGAGCGCATCGCGAGCCTCGAGGGCGCCATCGGCGGCGTGGCGACGGCGAGCGGCCAGGCGGCGGAGTTCCTCACGTTCTCCGCGCTGGCCGAAGCCGGCGAGCACATCGTGTCCGCCAGCGGCCTCTACGGCGGTACGGTCACGCAGCTCACCGGCACGCTCAAGCGCTTCGGGGTCGAGACGACGTTCGTGAACGGCGGCGTCGAGGACTACGCCAAGGCCGTCACCGACCGGACGCGGCTGATCTACACCGAGGTGATCGGCAACCCGTCGGGCGCGATCGCCGACCTCGCCGGGCTCGCGGACCTCGCGCACTCGCACGACCTCCCGCTCGTGGTCGACGCGACGCTCGCCACGCCGTACCTGTGCCGGCCCATCGAGCACGGCGCGGACATCGTGCTGCACTCGGCCACGAAGTTCCTCGGCGGGCACGGCACCACGCTCGGCGGTGTGGTCGTGGAGTCGGGCCGCTTCGACTGGGGCAACGGCAAGTTCCCGCGCATGACCGAGACCGTCGAGAGCTACGGCGGCCTCAAGTACTGGGAGAACTTCGGCGAGTACGCGTTCTGCACGCGCCTGCGCGCCGAGCAGCTGCGCGACATCGGCGCGGTGCTCTCGCCGCACTCGGCTTTCCTGCTGTTGCAGGGGGTCGAGACGCTGCCGCAGCGGATGGACGCGCACGTGGCGAACGCGAAGGCCGTGGCGGAGTACCTGAGCGCCGACCCGCGCGTGGCGTGGGTGTCCTACGCCGGGCTGCCGGATCACAGCGACCACGAGCTCGCCCGCAAGTACCTGCCGGCCGGGCCGGGCGCGGTGTTCTCGTTCGGGGTCAAGGGCGGCCGGGCCGCGGGTGAGAAGTTCGTGGAGTCCGTGGAGCTGCTGTCGCACCTGGCGAACGTCGGCGACGCGCGCACGCTCGTGATCCACCCGGCGTCGACCACCCACGCGCAGCTGTCCGACGACCAGCTCGCGGCCGCCGGTGTCGGCCCGGACCTGATCCGGCTGTCGGTGGGGCTCGAAGACGTCGAGGACCTGTTGTGGGACCTCGATCAGGCGCTCGACAAGGCGGTGGCTGGGCAGTGAGCACGGCAGCGGTGAGCTACGACGTGTCCGCGGTGGAGCGCCGCCGGATCCTGGGCCGCACGCGGTCGGTGACGGTCGTCGGCGCGTCCGCCAACCCGGCGCGGCCGAGCTTCTTCGTGGCGACCTACCTGCTGTCGTCCACGCGGTACGAGATCAACTTCGTCAACCCGCGCCTCGACTCGCTGCTGGGCAAACCCGTGTACCCGTCGCTGGCCGACGTGCCGGGCGAGATCGACCTGGTCAGCGTGTTCCGCAAGCACGATGACCTCCCCGGAGTGGCCGAGGAGGTCATCGCGGCGGGGGCGCGGACACTGTGGCTGCAGCTGGGGCTGTGGCACGAGCGGGTCGCCGACCGCGGGCGCGAAGCCGGCCTCGACGTCGTGATGAACCGCTGCGTGAAGATCGAGCACGCCCGCTTCGCCGGCGGCCTGCACCTCGCCGGCTTCAACACGGGCGTGATCAGCTCGCGGCGCCAGAGCGCTCCCTAGCGGACCGCGAACGGCACCACGATCACGACGGCGAGCAGGAATGCGAAAGCGCCGAGCGCCACGGGGTTGCCGAAGTTGAGCGTCCAGCCGATGCCGAACCGCTTGGGCACGAACACCGCGCGGTCGGCTCGGTTGACGTAGACCAGGCCGCCCTTCCAGAAGCGGTCGTCGTCGCGTTCGACGGCGTCGCGGCGGGGTTCGTCCTGGGTGCCCGGAGTGGCGAGGCGGTTGCCCCCTTGGCCGGCGCGCACGGCGAACACGAGGAGCCCGGCCGCGCCCACCACCACCGGCGCGAGGATGGGCACGAGGGCCACCGAGGCCGGGCCCGACCAGACCTGCAGCGACGCCACCAGCATCGAGACGTTCACGCACGCCCCGAACAGCAGCAGCACCCGCGTCATGCTGTTCGCGAACCGCCGGTGCTGCTCAGCGCTGCTGCGGGGGCGCGAGGGGTTGAGGTCGGGCCGGAACCGCGGGGTCGCGGAGGCGATGCCGAGGAACAGCACCGTGATTCCGGCCTGCACGAACACCAGGGTGAACGCGCTGCCCACCGACTTCGCGGCCGTGCGGTCGGGCACGCCGGCGGCGTCGAAGTGCAGCGCCAGCGTCGCGGGCAGGTCCGGGTAGCGGACCACGCCGATGACAGCCGTGGCGACGAGCACCGCGAACGCCGGCAGCGCCCACAGCCACGGGAACCGCGGCCCGACGGCCCGCGAGGTGTCCGCGCTGACCGTCTGGCGCAAGCCCTGGTACCAGTCCTCGCGGTCCTTGGCCGAGCGGATCACGGCGCGGGCGCGCACGTACCCGGGCGCGACGACCCCCAGCAGCGCCACGAGGACGAGCACCGGCACCAGCACCTTCTGCACCAGCACGGACAGCACGAGCCCGGTCAGCACCAGCGTGGTCCCCGCCGCACCGACCCACCAGCGGTAGATCCGCCGCTGCTCGACGATGAGCGGGTCGTGCACGCGGGTCTCGGGCACCCGCACCCCGAACGGCACCGTCGGCTTCACCACCGACGGCATCACCCACGCCGCCACCAGCACCAGCGCCGGCCCCAGCACGTCCCGCAGGACGACCGCGGCGATCACGCCCGCACCTCCTCGAACGCCCGCACCGTCTCTTCGCACCGAGCCAGGACTTCGCGTTCGCCGAGGCCGTGCGCGATCGCCTCCGCCAGCAGCGTCTTCAGCCGGGACTGCCAGCCGGCCGCGAAACCCGCGGTCGAGACCCGTTGCACCACGGCGCCGCTTTTCCTGGTGATCAGCAGCAGCCCCTCACGCCGCAGCTGGTCGTAGGCCTTGTTCACGGTGTGGAAGTTGATGCCGAGGTCCACGGCCAGCTGCCGGGTCGAGGGCAGCGGGTCGCCATCGGCCAGCTCGCCGGCCGCGATGCCCTCGACGACGCGGTCGCGGATCTGCTGGTAGATCGGGACTTCGCTGGTGAGGTCGACGTCGAGGATCATCGGTGCTCCAGGAACTGCTTGAGGGCGGTGACGACGCTGGGGTCGAGCACCTGGTCGTTGACCGGCGTGCCGGCCGCGTGCTGGAAGTGGTCCACGGGCAGGGGTTTCGCGGTGGTCCGCAGCGCCGCGGCCAGTGGTGGCGTGGTCCGGCACGGTACCTGCGTGTCGAGGGTGCCGCAGGTCAGCAGCACCCGCCGGCCCGGACGGGCCACCGCCGGCGGGTAGACGGCGTCGTCGCTGCGCACGAACTTCACGTTGGCGGGGCTGAAGAACTCCTGCTGCAGGAAGGTCGCCACATCGGCGCTCATGCCGGTGTAGTCGAGCGGACGGCCGGCGCGGAAGTCGGTGATCACCCGAGCCAGCACCGCCTGGTCGGCCGGGGCGATCTGCGCGTCGAGCTGGAGCCGGACCAGGTCGAGCAGCCGCAGGTCCTGGGGCGCGAGCAGCACGAGGCTCGCCACGCGGACGCGGCGCGAGACCAGCAGCGCCTGCAACCCGCCTTCACTGTGCCCGACGATCGACACGGCGCGCGGGTCGACCTCCGGCTGGTCCCGGAGCGCGGTGAACGCGGCCGTCGCCTGACGCGTGAACGTCGACAGGTCCAGCGTCGCCGGATCAAGCCCGCCCAACCCGGTGCGCCCGGTGCCGTACTTGTCGAACCGCAAGGTCGCGAAGCCGTCCTGGTCGAGTGCGCCGGCCAGCAGCTTCAACGTCGCCGGCGTCACGGCGGGCGGCACGTTGCCGTCGCGGTCCGTCGGCCCGCTGCCGGGGATGAGCAGCGCGGCCGGGAGCCGCCGGCCCGCGCGGTGGGCGGGCACGTGCAGCGTGCCGTACGCCGTGATGCCGTCCGAGACGAACTGCACGCCCCGGTCGGCCGCCGGCACCACCGCCGGCGCGGCGGCGGGAGCACTGGCGGCCAGCACGGCGGCGGTGAGGAACGCGGTCAAGTTCATGGGTTTGTTCTACAACTAATAGAACAGGTGGGCAAGTGCTGGCCGGCGCCGCGGGGCACATGGCCGAACGGCTTGCTCAAGAGAACCGAACTAGCGTCCGGCCTCTGGAACTGGCGTGCCGCACAGGGCCACGTCGCGATCGCGCACGCGCAGGGCGGGCCGCAGCGCCGAGCAGCCGACTGATGCCGCGCCAGCGACCGCAGTCGTTCAGCTCCGGTGCCGTCGGTGATCGGTTCCGCGAGCGGCGAGCGCTGGGTCCGCCCGGTTAGCGCGGCCTGGCCGCTGTGCCACCCGGCCGAAACGTCCCGCGCAGGTCGCAAATTCACGCCCAGTTCGGCGAAGTCACGAGAGCACGGACGATGTCACCGAACTGCGCGCCGGAGGGCTCCGCTCAGGCCGGAGTGCCGCGCAGCCAACTGATCTCGCGCCACTCACCAAGCGACTTCAGCGTCCACGCGCCAGGCGAGAGGGCCGTGAGCGGCGAACGGCTGCATCCGCTTGGGCAACCGGTTCCACGCCCGATGGACCACGGCCGGCGGGGCCTTCCGGGCAACGCCGGTCCTGCATCGAACCCCTGATCAGCGGCGTGAGAGGCTGGCCGCATGGCCAAGCCGACCCCGCTGCAAGTCCGGAACGCCCTCGCCGCCGTGCTCATGCTGGCGGGGTTCGTGTGGAACCTCGTGATCGGCGGGCCGTGGTGGCTGGGGGCGATCTTCGCGGTCGGCACCCTGCTGTCGTGCGCCTCGATCTACCTCAACCGGCCGGGCGCCAACTCCTAGGCGGTCGTCTCGGCGAACCTGGTGGTCACGGCCTCGCGGCCGCGTTTCGTCAGCTCGCCGTAGAGGCGCAGCCGGGCCATGCCGCCGTCGGGGTAGATGTCGAGCCTCGCCTCGGTGATCTGCGGCCCCTCCTCCAGCGCGAAGCGGTGCCGCGTGTCCGGTTGCAGCCGGGTGCGCGGCAGCAGCGGCTGCCAGTCACCGTCGTCGAGCCGGCCGGACACCGCCGCCCAGCCGGGCGAGTTGCCCTTGAGGTTGCTCGTGTCGAGCTCCGCGAACCGGACGATCCCGGCGCCGGCGAGGCGCACCGTCACCCAGTCGTTGCCGTCGTCGCGGCGGCGCGCGGTCTCCCAGCCCTCGGCCTGGTGCGCGGCGAGACCGGGCGAGAACAGGTTGTTCGGCGACGAGTAGAACATGTTGCTGCAACCCGTCACGACGCCGCCGTTGACCAGCGCGGCCAGGTCGAGCGAACGCGGGTCCAGCAGCCCGGGGTCCGGGACGGGCGAGCCGTGCACGCGCAAGCGGGCCACCCCGCCGTCGGGGTGCTGGGTGAGCCGCACGTGGGTGAACCGGCGCGGCGAGGAGACCTTGAAGAAGTTCTCGGCGTCGCCGACCGCCGGCTCGTGGTCCACGAGCACTTCCCAGTCCACTTCGGACAGTTCGGCCGCGCTCGGGTAACCGGGCACCGACACCGCTTCCACGGACACGAACGGCGGGTAATTGCCCTTGAAGAAGGCCGTATCCACCACGACGCCGGACACCACGCCGGCGGCGCCGAGGCGCAGCACGGCCTGGTCGTCACCCGGCTCGCGGTGCCGGCGCGTCTCCCACCCGTCGTAGACCTGCCCCTTCGGCCCGAACGTCTCCGCGCGGTGCGCCGGGCGCCAGGGGTTGACGAGGTTCTCCTTCTCCGCGAACAGCTCGTCGGTCGCCCACATCACCGTTCCGCCGAACGCACGGGAGGCGAGGTCCGGCTGGGCTGTCCACTCGGGACGGTCGTGCGACACGTGCTCCTCCATCTCTAGCAGGTCCCCCTCGTCAACAGCTCACCGCGCGGTTCCGCGCCGGTCACCGGTTCGCCGCGCAGCCAGGTACCGCGCACGACCCCGGCGAGCGGACGCTGGTCGTAGGCGCTCACCGGGTTGCGGTGCTTCAGCTTCGCGACGTCGACCACGAAGGCCTCATCGGGCGCGAAGACGGCGAAGTCCGCGTCGCAGCCCACCGCGAGCCGGCCCTTGCGGGTCATACCCACCTGCGCGGCCGGCCGTTCGGCCATCCACCGCACGACGTCGGCGAGCGTGAAGCCGCGCCGGCGCGCCTGCGTCCACACGGCGGGCAGGCCCAGCTGCAGACTCGCGATGCCGCCCCACGCGAGGCCGAAGTCGCCGGTGTCGAAGCGCTTGAGCTCCGGCGTGCACGGCGAGTGGTCGCTCACGATCGTGTCGATCACGCCGTCGGCGAGGCCCTGCCACAGCAGTTCGCGGTTCGCGGCCTCGCGGATGGGCGGGCAGCACTTGAACTGGGTGGCGCCGTCGAGGATCTCCTCCGCGACGAAGCTCAGGTAGTGCGGGCACGTTTCCACCGACAGCGCCACGCCTTCGCGGCGCGCGCTCGCGATGAGCGGCAGCGCGTCCGAAGAGGACAGGTGCAGCACGTGCGCGCGAACCCCGGTGCGCCGGGCGGATTCGATGACGTGCGTGATGGCCAGGTTCTCGGCGCCGCGCGGGCGGGAGCCGAGGAAGTCGGCGTACTTCTCACCGTGCGGGTCGGGTGCGGCGTCGATGGCCTCGGAGTCCTCGGCGTGCACGATCAGCTGCGCGTCGAACGTCGCCAGCTCGCGCATCGCGGTCTCGAGCCCTTCGGCGTCGAGCGGCGGGAACTCGTCGACGCCGGAGTGCAGCAGGAAGCACTTGAACCCGAAGACCCCGGCTTCGTGCAGCGGTCGCAGATCGGCGAGGTTGCCCGGGATCGCGCCGCCCCAGAAGCCGACGTCCACGTGGGTGCGTCCGGTCGCCGCTTTGCGCTTCACCTCGAGCGCGGCGACGTCGACCGTCGGCGGCAGGCTGTTGAGCGGCATGTCCACGATGGTCGTGACGCCACCGGCCGCGGCCGCGCGCGTGGCGGTTTCGAACCCCTCCCACTCGGCGCGACCGGGGTCGTTCACGTGGACGTGGGTGTCCACCAGCCCCGGCAGCAGCACCTCGTCGGCGGCGAGTTCGACGACGCGGTCGGCCGGCAGGTCGACGACCGATGGCTCCACGGCGACGATCCGGCCGCCGTCGACGCCCACCGTCGCCGGGCCGACCCCGGCCGCCGTCACCGCCCGGGCGGCGCGCACCACGAGATCCATCTGCGGGCACACTCCTCTCCCCACGAAAGCCGGCACAGCGCCGACCGCAGGTTGTTTCACAGTACGGAAAGTTCGTTTCGCGAACCGAGATTAACCACGCGGCTCTCGCCTCGTCAACGCCTCACCCTCCACGTTACGGTCACCGGGTGGAGCTAGAAGCCGAGTTCACGAGCGAACCGTTCCAGGGCGAGGGCGCCCCGCCGGAGCACGCCGTCCGCGCGCGCGACGCGGCTCGCGAAGCCGGGCTCGACACCGACTTCGGCCCGCTCGGCACGCTCGCCCGCGGTTCGGCCGACGACCTCGTGGCCGCGCTCCCCGCCATCGCGCGAGCGGCGCTCGAAGGCGGCGCCACGCGCGTGACGCTCCAGCTCCGGCGCACCGACGAACCCGCGCCGACCCCGCCCGTCGAGCTCAACAGCGCGCTGGCCCGGCTGATCGCCGACGTCGAGCGCGAGCTGGGCGCGAAACTCGGCGACCTCGACCGCCCCGCCAAGCAGCGGGCGGTGCGGCTCCTGCGCGAACGCGGGGCGTTCAGCCTGCGGAAATCGGTGTCCGCGGTGGCCGAGGCGCTGGGGGTCACGCGCTTCACCGTCTACAACTACCTCAACCGGGAACCCGACTGACCAGCGCTTTCAACAAAATGTTGACGGCCGGGCGAGGGCGCCGTACCGTCGGCAGGCACCAGCTCCCCCGCCGCGAGGAGATCCCGTGCCACTCGCACTCGCCGAGTTCAACTCCGCCGACGCCGCCGAGGTCCGGCCCGCGCTGACGGCGTGCCTGGCCGTGCCGCGCTGGGTCGACGCGCTGCTCGCCGGCCGCCCCTACGCCCACGTCGACGCGGTGCTCGCCGCATCCGAAGCGGCCACTCCCCTGCGCCGCGACGAGGTGCTCGCCGCCATCGCCGCCCACCCGCGGATCGGGGAAAAACCGAAGGGCACGGGCGTCGACGCGAGCTGGTCGAAGTCCGAACAGTCCGGTGTGGACAACGCGGCCGAGTTCGCCGCGGCCAACGCCGAGTACGAGCGGCGCTTCGGCCACGTGTTCCTCGTGTGCGCCGGTGGCCGCAGCGGCGCGGAGCTGCTGGCGAACCTGCGGTCACGGCTGGCCAACGACCCGGAGACCGAACTCGACGTGGCGGGCGCGGAACTGGCGAAGATCGCCGGGCTACGCCTGCGGAAAGCAGTGAGCGCATGAGCGAATCAGCCACCACGGCGCCCGTGGCGCCGAGCGCCGGCGAGGTGCGCGCATGAGCTTGGTGACCACCCACGTCCTCGACACGGCTGCGGGCAAACCCGCCGCCGGGATCGCGGTGCGGTTCGAGCGCGGGGACGGCACGCCGGTGGCCGAGGGCGTCACCGACGCCGACGGCCGCGTCCGGGACCTCGGCCCCGGCACGCTTGAGCCCGGCGTCTACCGGCTGGTCTTCGACACCGGCACCTACCTCGGGCCCGAAGCGTTCTTCCCCGACGTGACCATCACGTTCCGCATCACCGACGGCACCTCGCACCACCACGTGCCGGTGCTGCTGAGCCCGTTCGCCTACTCGACCTACCGGGGGAGCTGACGGTGGGAATCTCACTGGGCCCGAACCAGTACGGCAAGGCGGAGGTCCGCCTGGTCACCGTCCGCCGCGACGGGCCGGTGCACCACCTGCGCGACCTCACCGTGTCGACCGCGCTGCGCGGCGACCTCGAAGCCACGCACCTCACCGGCGACAACCACGCCGTGCTGGCCACCGACACGCAGAAGAACACCGTGTACGCGTTCGCCAAGCAGCAAGACGTCGGTGAGATCGAGGACTTCGCGCTGCGGCTGGGCCGGCACTTCGTGGCCACGCAGGAGAAGATCCACACCGCGCGCGTCACGATCGCCGAACACGCGTGGGACCGCATCCCCGTGGCCGGCTCGCCGCACGACCACGCGTTCAGCCGCTCCGGCGACGAGACCCGCACCACGACCGTGACGGTGCGCGAAGATCTCGTCCGCGTGGTGTCCGGTGTGGACGGTCTCGTGGTGCTGAAGTCCGGCGGTTCGGAGTTCCACGGCTTCCCGCGCGACGAGTACACGACCCTCGCCGAGACCGACGACCGGATCCTCGCCACCGCCCTCACGGCGCGCTGGCGCTACCAGGGCACCGGCATCGACTGGGCCAAGAGCCACCGGGAGATCAAGCGGACGATGCTCGAGACGTTCGCGACGAAACACAGCCTTTCGCTGCAGCAGACCCTGTACGCGATGGGTGAGGCCGTGCTGCTCGCGCAGCAGGAGGTCGCCGAGGTCCGGCTTTCCCTGCCGAACAAACACCACTTCCTCGTCGACCTCAGCCCGTTCGGCCTCGAGAACTCAGGCGAGGTGTTCTACGCGGCGGATCGCCCCTACGGCCTCATCGAAGGCACCGTGGTCCGCGACGACGCCGAAGAGCCCGGCCCGGCCTGGACCGACGCCGTGCTGTAACTCTGCGGTTGCCCATCCGGCCACAGCCACCGCGGAAACCGTTGCCACCCGTCGTGAAGTCCCGTTGGTGTCCACCTTCTTTCGGCCGGATCGGCAAGCCCCTCATCCCCCGATCGGGAGCTGCGCATGTCAGGCACGAGTACCACCGAAGATCCTCGTCACCCCGTCGATGCGCGGCCTCCCTGGCCGCAGCTGGCGCTCGGCGGCATCCAGCACGTGGCCGCGATGTACGCCGGGGTGGTCGCCCCGCCGCTCGTGATCGGCGCCGCCGTCGGCCTCTCCCCCGGGCAGCTGAGCCTGCTGATCAGCGCTTCGCTGTTCACCGCGGGGCTCGCCACGCTCCTGCAGACGCTGGGCGTGTGGCGCTTCGGCGCCCGGCTGCCCCTGGTCAACGGCGTCACCTTCGCCGCGGTGGCCCCGATCCTGTCCATCGCCCAGCAGCACGCCGGCAACGCGCTGGGTGTCGTTTACGGCGCGACGCTCGCCGGCGGCGTGTTCGTGGTGCTGTTCGCGCCGTTCTTCTCGAAGCTCACGCGCTTCTTCCCGCCAGTGGTGACGGGCACGGTGATCACGCTGATCGGCGTGTCCCTGCTGCCGGTGGCCGTGCAGTGGGTGTCGTCGCAGAAGCCGGCGGCGCGGCCGTCGGGCCTGCTGCTGGCGGGCGTCACGCTCGTCGCGGTGCTCGTGTTCACGCGGTTCCTGTCCGGGTTCTGGAGCCGGATCGCGCTGCTGCTGGGCCTCGTCACCGGCACGTTGCTCGCGTGGCCGCTGGGCGAAGTCGACACGTCGACACTGAAGCAGGCGCCGGTGTTCGGCATCGTCACGCCGTTCCACTTCGGGGCGCCGGTGTTCGACGTCGCCGCGATCGTGTCGATGCTCATCGTGATGCTCGTGGTGATGGCGGAGAGCACAGCGGACCTGCTGGCGCTGGGCGAGATCGTCGGACGCCCGACCACGAGCCGGACGCTGGCCGACGGCCTGCGCGCCGACGGGCTCGCGACGGCCGTCAGCACGATCTTCGGCGGCTTCGCGTGCACGGCGTTCGCGCAGAACATCGGGCTCGTCTCGCTCACGCGGATGGTCAGCCGGTACGTGGTCGCGGCCAGCGGCGTGGTGCTGGTGGTGCTCGGCGCGTTCCCGGTGACGGGCGGCGTCGTCGCGCTCGTGCCGCAGCCCGTGCTCGGCGGCGCCGGGCTGGTGCTGTTCGGCAGCGTCGCGGTGAGCGGCGTGCGGACGCTGGCGAAGGCGTCGTTCGACCACCCGGGCAACGTCGCGATCGTCGCCGCGTCGCTCGGCGTCGGGCTGATCCCGATCGCGGTGCCGGGTTTCTACTCGGGTTTCCCGGTGGCGCTGCAGGTGGTGCTGAACTCCGGCATCAGCGCGGGCTGCGTCACGGCCGTGGTGCTGAACCTGGTGTTCGGCGAACGGTTGATAGAACGCTCTACCGCGACGGAGCTAAGCTCGGTGCCGTGACAGGCACGAAGGACCGCATCCTGGCGGCGGGCGCGGAGCTCTTCCGCCGCGGTGGTTACACCGGTACGGGCGTGAAGCAGATCGTCGAGAAGGCCGGCGCGCCCTTCGGCTCGCTGTACCACTTCTTCCCCGGCGGCAAGGAGCAGCTCGGTGAAGAGGTCATCCGCACCTCGGGCATGGAGTACATCCAGCTGTTCGACCTCTTCATCGCGCCCGCGCCCGACGTCGTCAGCGGCATCGAGGCGTTCTTCGCGGCCGGGGTGACCACCCTGCTGGACACCGATTACGTCGAGGGCTGCCCCATCGCCACGGTGGCCCTCGAGGTGGCCACGACGAGCGAGCCGCTGCGCCAGGCGACGGCCGACGTGTTCACCGCCTGGATCGACGCGGCAACGGAGAAGTTCGGCGCGTTCGACCTGCCGCCGGAGCAGGCGCGGGTGCTGACGATCGCGCTCATCACGAGCCTGGAGGGTGCGTTCGTGCTGGCGCGGTCGATGCGTTCGCCGGAGCCGATGGCCGTGGCGGGCGCCGCGGTGGTCGACGTCGCCCGCCGGATTCTGGCCGAGCTCGGGCAGGACGGGAAGAAGCGCTAGCGGTAGTCCGGCGTCCAGCGGGCTTTCCTGACCGTCTCGGAAAGGTCGTCGTTCGCCGGCGCCACCCCGTCCCTGACGGCCTGTCCGGCGACGGCCGTGGCGATCCGGGTGGCGACCTCCGGCACGTCCTCCCAGGCCGGCAGCAGTGGTTCGGCCGGATCGGCCAGCGCGGGGGACGCGTCGCCGAGCGTTTTGGCGGCGACGCGCATCATCGCGTCGGTCACGCGGGTGGCGCGCGCGGCGGTGACGGCCAGGCCGATCGCCGGGAAGATGTACACGTTGTTGCACTGCGCGACGCGGCGCAGCCTCCCGTCGCGTTCGATGGGCGCGAACGGTGAGCCGGTGGCGACGAGGGCGCGGCCGTCGGTCCACTCGTCCAGCTCGTGCGGGTGCGCCTCCGCGCGGCTGGTGGGGTTGGACAGCGGGAAGATGATCGGCCGGTCGGTCTTGGCCGCGAGCTCCCGCACGATGCCCTCGGTGAACGCGCCGGCTGCCGTCGAAAGGCCCAGGAGCACGCCGACGTCGACGTGGTGGACGACGTCGGCCAGCTGCGTGCCGCTCCAGCCGTGGGCGCGCGCCGCCGGCTGAGCGAAGCGGCGCTGGCTCTCGGACAGGTCGCTGCGGTCGTCGGTGAGCAGGCCGTGGATGTCGACCACCCAGATGCGCTCGGCGGCCTCGGCGTCGGACAGGCCCTGCTCGACCATCTCCTGGCGGATCATCTCCAGCACGCCGATGCCCGCCGAGCCGGCGCCGAGCATCACCACGTTCGTCTGGGAGACCGGCCGTCCGGCCACCTTCGCCGCCCCGTGCAACGCCCCGAGCGCGACGGCCGCGGTGCCCTGGATGTCGTCGTTGAAGGTCAGCAGGCGATCGCGGTAGCGCGTGAGGATCGGCTCGGCGTGCGCGGTGGCGAAGTCCTCCCACTGCAGGAGGACCTCGGGCAGCTCCGCGTGCACGGCCGCGACGAAGTCGTCCACGAACGCGTAGTAGTCGTCGTCGCCGATGCGCCGGTGCCGCCATCCCAGGTACTGCGGATCCTCCAGCCGCTCGACGTTGTCGGTGCCCACGTCCAGCACGATCGGCAACGTGCGCGCCGGGTCGATCCCGCCGATCAGCGTGTACAGGGACAGCTTCCCGATGGGGATGCCCATGCCACCGATGCCCTGGTCACCCAGCCCGAGGATCCGCTGGCCGTCGGTGACCACGATGACGTCCACGTCGCGCCTCGGCCGGTTCCGCAGCACCTCACGCAGGTGCTCGCGGTCCGGGTAGGAGACGTACAGGCCGCGCGGGCGCCGGTAGATCTCGCTGAACCGCTGGCACGCCTCCCCGACGGTGGGCGTGTAGACGATCGGGAGCATCTCCTCGACGTGCTCGCTGAGAAGCCGGTAGAAGAGCGTTTCGTTGCGGTCCTGGAGCCCGCGGAGGAACACGTGCTTGTCCAGGTCCTCCCGCTGGCGCGACATCTCCCCGTAGGTGTGCGCGACCTGCTCCCCGATCGTCTTCTCCGCCAGCGGCAGCAACCCGAGCAGACCGAGTTCGCGCCGCTCGGCCCGGGTGAAGGCGGTGCCTTTGGTGGTGAGCGGGTTGAAAAGCCGGTCGTTTCCGCGTTCGGCCATGGTCTGCCCCCATCCGGGTCGGACGTCCGCCGCCCCGACTCAACCACGGTGTCCCGGCACCCGCCAGCTCGCCAGTCACCAACCGGCCACCACCGCGCACACGGCGCTCTCCGGATCGGCGCCAGCCACGGCCGCACCGAGCGCGGCCCGCAGAGCGGCCCCAGCCTGGGCGAACGCGGGAGCCGACGAGTACATCAGGTCGAACGCCGCCTGGTCGACCGTCAACGTGCCAGGTGGCAACGGAGGGCCGCCGGCCAAACCGGCGAGCGCGCCCGGCGCGAGATCGGCCGGAAGCCCGATGATGAGCGGCCGGGACACCAAAGCGCCCCGGAAGGTCGGCGCATCCCCGTGGTCCAGCGTGTCGAAACCGGAAACACCGACCTCGAACCGGGTCTCGGTCCCGTCGTCCGCCGTGAACCGGCCGCCGAGGAACGCGCGCGTGAGGTGGCCGCCGAGGCGGCGCAGCACCTCGACGTGCGCCCGGGCCCCGCCTGTTGCCGGCGGGCCCGCGGCGGTGGAAGAACGAGTCCAGCGGGCCACGGTGTGCGTCGCGACCGCCAAGCCATCGCCCAACGCGGCGGCGCCGTGGCGCGGGACATCGATGATCTTCACGTGCCCGTCAGGTGTTCGGGCCGGACCGGTACCCGGGCGAGGGCCAGGCCTGTGGCGGCGCGGATCGCGGCGACGATGGCGGGCGTGGACGAGATCGTCGGGGGTTCGCCGACGCCGCGGAGGCCGTACGGGGCGTGGGGATCGGGACGTTCCAGCACGTCGATGGACATCGGGGGCATGTCGAGGACCGTGGGGATGAGGTAGTCGGTGAAGGAGGGGTTGCGGACGCGGCCCTTTCCCACCTGGATCTCCTCCATCACGGCCAGGCCGAGGCCCTGCGCGGACCCGCCCTGGATCTGGCCGAGGACGGCCTGCGGGTTCAGGGCGCGCCCGACGTCCTGGGCGCAGTCCAGGGCCACGACCTTCACCAGGCCCAGCTCGACGTCCACGTCGACCACGGCGCGGTGGGCGGCGAAGCCGTACTGCACGTGGGCGGTGCCCTGACCCGAGTCGTCGAGGGGAAAGGTGGGGCGGTGGCGCCATTCGACCGTTTCGTCGAACGTGTCCGACGCCAGGACCGACACCAGGTCCGCGAGCACCACTCCGTCGGTCGCCACGAGTTTGCCGCCCACCACGCGGCTCGTGGGTGGCAGCCCGGCGTGCTCGACGAGCCGCGCGCGGACCGCGGCGCACGCGGCCTGCACGGAGCCCCCGGTCACGTAGCTCTGGCGCGAGGCCGACGTCGAACCGCCGTTGCCGATGGAGGTGTCCATGGGCAGCACGATCACCTGCTCGACCCCCAGCTCCGTGCGCACGATCTGCTGCATGATCGTCACGAGCCCCTGCCCGACCTCGCACGCCGCGGTGTGCACGGTGGCGGCGGGTTCGCCGCCGACGAGCTGCAGGCGCACGCGGGCCGTCGAGTAGTCGTCGAAGCCTTCGGAGAAGCAGATGTTCTTGATCCCCACGGCGTACCCGACACCGCGCACCACGCCTTCGCCGTGCGTGGTGTTGGACACGCCGCCCGGCAGGTGCCGCAGGTCGAACTCGCGGGCCGCGGGCAACGGCTTGGCGCGCAAGCGTTCCAGCAGCTCCGCGACGGGCGCGGCCGAGTCCACGACCTGCCCGGTCGGCATCACCGCGCCCTCGCTCATCGCGTTGCGGATCCGGAGCTCGACGGGGTCGAGCCCGCACGCCGCGGCCAGTTTGTCCATCTGCGACTCGTACCCGAACGCGGCTTGCACCGCGCCGAAACCGCGCATCGCGCCGCACGGCGGGTTGTTGGTGTAGGCGCCCCAGCAGTCGATGGCCACGCTGTCCACTGTGTACGGACCGACGCCGAGGGTCGCCGCGTTGGCCACCACCGCGCCGGTGGACGACGCGTACGCGCCGCCGTCGAGGAACAGCCGGGCGCGGACGTACACGAGCCGGCCGTCGGAAGTCGCGCCGTGCTCGTAGTACATCTTGGCCGGGTGGCGGTGCACGTGGCCGTAGAAGGATTCTTCGCGGTTGTAGACCATCTTCACCGGCTTGCCGGTGTGCAGCGCGAGAAGGCACGCGTGCACCTGCATCGACAGGTCCTCCCGCCCGCCGAACGCGCCGCCGACGCCCCCGAGCGTCAGCCGCACCTTCTCCAGGGGCAGGCCCAGCGCCGCGACGATCTGCTGCTGGTCCACGTGCAGCCACTGCGTCGCGACGTACAGGTCCACGCCGCCCTCGGTGTCCGGCACCGCGAGCCCCGACTCGGGGCCGAGGAAGGCCTGGTCCTGCATACCGACCTCGTAGACGCCCGTCACCACGACGTCGGCCGTAGCGTCCTGAGCGCCGCGCCGGATGCGCACGTGCCGCACGACGTTGCCGTCCGGGTGCAGCGCCGGGCCCGAACCGCGCACGGCCGCCTCGGAGCTGGTGACCGGCTCCAGCTCCTCGTAGGTGACCTTGATGCGCTTCATCGCGCGCCGCGCCGTCTCCGGGTGGTCCGCGGCGACGAGGGCGACCGGCTCGCCCTGGTACCGCACGACGTCGTCGGCGAGCACCGGCTGGTCGGCGTGCTCCAGCCCGTAGCGGTTGACACCGGGCACGTCCTCGTGCGTCAGCACGGCGTAGACCCCTGGCACCGCAAGGGCTTCGGCGATGTCGATGCTCGTGATCCGCGCGTACGGGTGCGGGCTGCGCAGCGTCGCGCCCCACAGCATGTCCTCGTGCCACAGGTCCGACGAGTACGCGAACTCGCCGCGGACCTTCACCGTGCCGTCCGGGCGCGGGGCGTCGGCGCCGACGCCGTTCGCGATGCCGGTGGCCTGCGTAGTCGTGGTGGTCATCGGTCCTCCCGCAGCCGCGCGCTCGCGGTGGCCAGGTCGCGGGCGATGACGGACTCGTCCTCTTCGCGCAGCACGCGGTTCTCGACGACCGTGCGGCCGCCGACGAGCAGCCGGGCCAACGGCGGCGTCGCGCCCAGCACCAGCGCGGCGACCGGGTCGGCGATGCCCGCGTGCGCGAGGCCCGTCAGGTCCCACACGGCGAGGTCACCGAGCTTGCCGATCTCCAGCGAGCCGAGCTCCCCGGCGCGACCGAGGCACTGGGCGCCGCCCATCGTGGCGAGCCACAGGGCTTCGCGGGTGGTCAGCGCGGTCGGGCCGCCACGCTGGCGCGCCTGCAGCAACGCCTGGTGCAGCTCCTCGCCCAGCCCGCCGGACTCGCTCGACGCGGCCCCGTCGACGCCGAGGCCCACGGGCGCGCCGGCGTCGAACAGGTCGCGCACCGGCGCGATGCCCGCGCCGAGCCGGCCGTTGGACGTCGGGCAGTGCGCCGAGCCCGTGCGGGTCGCGCCGAAGCGGCGGATCGCCTCGGGCGCGAGGTGGATCGTGTGCGCGAGCCAGACGTCGTCGGCGAGCCAGCCGAGTTTGTCCGCGTACTCGGCCGGGGTGCAGCCGACCTCGGCGAGGCACTGGCGTTCCTCGTCGAGCGTCTCGGCCAGGTGCGTGTGCAGGCGGACGCCCTTGCGCCGCGCCAGCTCGGCCGCGCCGGTCATGAGCCGTTCCGAAACGGAGAACGGCGAGCACGGGCCCACGGCGATCCGCAGGTGCGCGTCGGGCGACGAGTCGTGGAACCGGTCGATGGCGGCCTCGGTGCCGAGCAGGGCGTCTTCGGTGGTCTCGACGAGGTGGTCCGGTGGCAGCCCGCCGTCGGATTCGCCGCGGTCCATCGAGCCGCGCACGAGGTGCAGCCGCACGCCGATCCGCTGCCGCGCGGCGACGAGCGCCTCCACCTGGTCGCCGCCGTCGCGCGGGAAGACGTAGTGGTGGTCGGCCGCGGTCGTGCAGCCGGTGAGCGCCAGCCGCGCCAGTCCGGCGGTGCCGGCGGCGTGGGTGAGCTCCGCGTCGAGCCGGCCCCACACCGGGTAGAGCGCGACGAGCCACTGGAACAGCGTGTGGTCGGCGGCCATCCCGCGCGTGGCCCACTGGTAGAGGTGGTGGTGGGTGTTGACCAGACCGGGCGTGACGAGGCAGCCCGACGCGTCGACGTGCTCCTCGGCGTCGCCGGTGAACTCGCCCTCGCCGACCTCGGCGATGCGGCCGTTGTCCACGAGCACGTAGCCCGACGCGTACTCGGGCCCGGTCACGGTGGCGATGGCACCGCGCTCGACGACTGTCCTCACGCGACACCGCCCTTCGCCGCGGCGGCCGCGCGGACGGCGTCGAGGATCTTCTCGTACCCCGTGCAGCGGCACAGGTTCCCGGCCAGCGCCTCGCGGATCTCCTCGTCGCTGGGCTGCGCGACGCGGTTGAGCAGGTCGTGCGCCGCGACGACGAGCCCCGGTGTGCAGAAACCGCACTGCACGGCGCCGTGGTCCACGAAGGACTGCTGCACCGGGTCGAGCGTGCCTCCGTCGGCGAGGCCTTCGACGGTGCGCACCTCGCGGCCCTCGACCTGCCCGGCCGCGACGAGGCACGAGCACACCGGCACGCCCTCGAGGTACACGGTGCAGGAGCCGCATTCGCCCTGTTCACAAGCGTTCTTCGAGCCCGGCAGGCCGAGTCGCTCGCGCAGCACGTACAGCAGGCTCTCGCCCTCCCAGACGTCGTCGGCCTGGCGCGGTTCGCCGTTGACGGTCACGTTCACGCGCACGTGCGCTCACTCCCCCGGTGTTCGTCCCAGGCCCAGGTCAGCGTGCGCCGCGCGAGCACGGCCAGTGCGTGTCTGCGGTAGTCCGCGCTGCCGCGGACGTCGTCGATCGGTGCCGCGGCTGCCGCGACGAGCCCACCGAAGCGCCGCTTCAGCGAGTCGGCCAGCGGCGCGGGCTCGGCCCACGGCAGCTCGGTAGCGAGGAACTCCTCGGCTTCACGGGCCCGGCGCGGCGTCGGCGCGGCCGAGCCGACGGCGGCGCCCGCCGCCAGCCGGTCCGGGTGCAGGCTCAGGGCGAAGGAGCAGACGGCGATCACCATCGCGTTGCGCGTCCCGACCTTCGCGAACTGCTGCGGACCGGCGTTCGCCGGCAGGTGGACGGCGGTGATCAGCTCGTCGGGCTCCAGCGCGTGGCGCTTCACGCCGAGGTAGAACTCCTCCGCCGGCACCAGCCGGTTCCCCCGGACGGACGCGAGTTCCACGTCCGCACCGAGCGAAAGCAGCACCGGGTGCGTGTCGCCGGCGGGTGACGCGGCACCGAGGTTGCCGCCGACCGTGCCGCGGTTGCGGATCTGCGGCGAGCCGACGGTGCGCGAGGCCATCGCCAGCCCCGGCAACGTTTCACCCAGCTCGGTGATCACGCGGGAATAGGACACGGTCGCGCCGAGCCGGACGGTGCCGTCCGAAGTGGACCACCGCGCCAGCTCGGGGACCCCGGTGAGGTCGAGCAGCGCGGCCGGGCGCCGGTGGTCGAAGTTGAGCTCCACCATCACGTCGGTGCCACCGGCGATCGGGACCGCGTCGGGGCGTTCGGCCTTCACGGCCAGTGCCTCGGCGAGGCTCGCGGGTCGCAGGAAGTCCACGCTCGGGCTCCTCTTCTCGGGCGGATGCCCCAGTACACGCCGAACGCGCCCCGGTGGGCAACGGTGCCTCGCCATGAAAGCCGCGGCAGCGGAAGACCACCCGTTTGTGCTTTCCTACAAGCCTGATGACCACCGTGAAAACTCTGCTGGGCCTGCCCGGCCTGCGCCCGCACCCGAGCACGCGCGAGGAGCTGCTCGACCGTCCGGTCACGCGCATCTACGTGACCGAGCTGCCCGATCCCGGCCGCTACCTGACGGCGGGTGAGCTCGTGCTGTCCGGGCTGCTGTGGTGGCGCGCGCCGGGCGACGCGGAGGCGTTCGTGGCGGCGCTGGCCACGGGCGGGGCGGCCGCGCTGGCCGCTTCGGGCGCCGACGCCGGCGGGATCCCGGAGGACCTGGTCGACGCCTGCGCCCGGCACGGGGTCGCGTTGCTGGAAGTGCCGCCCGACCTGTCGTTCGCCGTGGTCACGGAGCGAGTGGTCCTCGCGCTGGCTGCGGCCGCGGACGGGGCGCGCAAACGCTTGCTCACCGCCGCCGCGGAGGACGCGCCGCTTTCCGAACTGCTGGCGCGGGCGGCCGGCGAGCTCGGCGCCGCGTGCTGGGTCGTCTCCGGGGTGCCGCGCGTCGTGGCCGGGACGGCGCCGCTGCCGGTGCCGGCCGCGGTGCCCGTGCGGCAGTTCGCCGCGGCCCGGGCCCGGCCGACGGCCGCGGGTGGGCTGACGGTGCTGCCGGTCGAGGGCCGCCACCCGGTGCCGTGGCTGCTCGCCGTGGACGGCCCGCTCAGCACGGCGCAGACGGAGCTGGCCGAAGAGCTGGCCGGGCTGGTGGGCCTGGCGCGCGCCCGGTCCCGGCCGGCCCCGGCACCGCTCGGCGGGGCCGTCCGCGCGGTCGCGCTGCGCACGCTCGACAGCGACGAAGCCGGCGACGTGCTGGCCGAACTCCTGGCCACCACGGAAAAACCGGTCACGCCGACGGCGAACCGGGACCCCTCGGTGGCGCTGGCCCTGGTCGCCGACGACGGTTCGTGGCCGGCCGGCTGGGCGGCCGACGCCGTGGCCGCGCTGTCCACAGTGGAGCCTTTGCTGCGGGCGACGCGGATCCTCGCCGGCGTCAGCGATGCCGTGCCCACGGCGGAGTCGCGCGGAGCGTTCGAGGTGGCGCGGCACGCGTTGTCGCTCGCCGCGGACCGGGACGGCGGTGTGGTGGTCGTGCCGGCCGCGGACGTGGGCGTGCACCAGCTGTTGCTCGCCGGGACGTCCACCGATCTGCGGGCCGCGTTGCGGCGACGGCTGCTCGGGCCGCTGCTCGACTACGACGCCGAGCAGCACTCGGATCTCGTGCACACCGTCCGCGTGTTCCTGGAGTGCTCCGGCTCGCCCACGCGCGCGGCGAAAGCGCTGCACATCCACGTGAACACGCTGCGCTACCGCATCGGGCGGGCCGCCGAGCTGCTGGGCGTGGACCTGGCGGACTTCGTGGCGCAGGTGGACGTGTACCTGGCGCTGGTCTCCGAGCCGTGACGCGCCGGGCGGGCCGCCCGGCGCGTCACGCGGTTCAGAGTGCCTTGGCGGCCCGGTCGGCGACCAGCTTGAGGAACCGGCCCGGGTCGGCCAGCTCGCCGCCCTCGGCCAGCAGGGCCATGCCGTGCAACAGCTCCGCGGTCTCGGCGAGCGAGGTGTCCGCCGGGTTCTTCGCGAACGCCTCGCGCAGGCCCGCGACGAGCGGGTGCTCCGGGTTGAGCTCCAGCACCCGCTTGATCTGCGGCAGCTCCTGGCCCATGGCGCGGTACATCTTCTCGAGCGTCGGCGTCATGTCGCCCGAATCGCCGACGATGCACGAGGGCGAGGTCGTCAGGCGCGAGGAGAGGCGGACCTCCTTGACGGTGTCCTCCAGCGTCGCCGACATCCACGTGAGCAGGTCGGCGTACTCGGACTTCTGCTCGTCGGTGGTCTCGTCGCCGAGGTCGACCTCACCCTTGGCCACGGACTGGAAGGTCTTGCCGTCGAAGCCGCTCACCGCGTCGACCCACATCTCGTCGACGGGGTCGGTCAGGATCAGGACCTCGTAACCCTTGGCGCGGAACGCTTCCAGGTGCGGCGAGTGCTCGATCGTGGTGCGCGATTCGCCGGTGAGGTAGTAGATGTGCTCCTGGCCGTCCTTCATGCGCTCGACGTACTCGCGCAGGCGGGTCGGCTTCTCGGCGTGGTTCGTGGACGCGAACGACGAGATCTCGAGGATCTGCTCGCGGTTCTCCGGGTCGTCGAGCAGGCCTTCCTTGACGGCGCGGCCGAATTCCCGCCAGAACGTGGCGTACTTGTCGGCGTCCATCGCCTTGATCGTGGCCAGGACCTTCTTCTCGAGACGGCGCCGGATGGCCCGGATCTGCCGGTCCTGCTGCAGGATCTCGCGCGACACGTTGAGCGAGAGGTCCTGCGCGTCGACGACACCCTTGATGAAGCGCAGGTAGTTCGGCATCAGCGCTTCGCAGTCGTCCATGATGAAGACGCGCTTGACGTACAGCTGCACGCCGCGCTTCGCGTCGCGCATGAACAGGTCCATCGGCGCGTGCGACGGGACGAACAGGAGCGCCTGGTACTCGAACGTGCCCTCCGCCTGCATGCGGACGGTTTCGAGCGCGTCGTTCCAGTCGTGGCTGAGGTGCTTGTAGAACTCCTGGTACTCCTCGTCGGAGACCTCGGAGGTGGGGCGGGCCCACAGCGCCTTCTGCGAGTTGACGGTCTCCTGCTCGCCGTCGGAGCCGGCCATGCGGACCGGCCAGGTGATGAAGTCGGAGTACTTCTTGACGATCTCGCGGACCTTCCACTCCGACGCGTAGTCGAAGAGGTTGTCCTCGTCGTCGGCCGGCTTGAGGTGCAGCGTGACGGCCGTGCCCTGCGGCGCGTCGGCCACCGGCTCGATCGTGTAAGTGCCCTCGCCCTCGGACTCCCAGCGCACGCCCTCGTCGGAGCCCGCCTTGCGCGTGGTCAGCGTGACCTTGTCGGCGACCATGAAGCTCGAGTAGAAGCCCACGCCGAACTGCCCGATGAGGTCCTGGCCCTCCTGGGATTCCTTCATCTTGCGCAGGAACTCGGCGGTCCCGGACTTCGCGATGGTGCCGATCAGGTTCACCACGTCGTCCCGGCTCATCCCGATGCCGTTGTCGGTGACCGTGATCGTGCGCGCGTCCTTGTCGATCGCGATCTCGACGTGGAGGTCGGAGGTGTCGGCTTCGAGGTCCTTGTCCCGGTAGGTCTCCAGGCGCAGCTTGTCGAGCGCGTCGGAGGCGTTGGAGACCAGCTCGCGCAGGAAGATGTCCTTGTTCGAGTAGATCGAGTGGATCATCAGCTGCAGTAGCTGGCGCGCCTCGGACTGGAACTCGAGCGTTTCGACCGGTGCCGCTTCTTGGGCCATGGTGTTGTGTTTCCTTCCCACCCCACACCAGAAAGACGGCGGCGAGTTTACCTGGGTGGAGTTGGGGTGTTGTGGGGCGTGGTGTGAGGGCGGTTCTGGGCGGGGGTGGGTGCGGTTGGTCTGTGGTGCTGATGCGGTCCTGCGCGGGGGCGTGTTGCGTGGCGTAGGCACCCCGAAGCTCGAGTGTGACTACGGCCGCTGACCCCGTGTCAAGGCGGGAAAGCGTGCCTTGACACGGGGTCGGCGGCCGTGTGGAAGCTTCGGATCGAGGTGCCGGGCAGGGGCTGGGCGCATCCTCAGTGGGGTGGTTGGGCGGCGGTTGCGTATGCGCGTGGTGCGACGCCGTTTGGGGTGCAGGGCAGGGGCTGGGCGCATCCTCAGTTGCATAATTCGGCGGCGGATTCGTATGCGTGGTGCGTCGCCGATCGGGATGCACGGCAGGGCTGGGTGCAGGACTTGCTGCGTAGTTTTGTTGCGCTGCGTAGGTGGACCTGCGTCGCCGGTCTAGGTGCTCGGTGGGGCTCCGCGATGGCGTGGGCGGGTCAGACCAGGCGGCGGGCGTAGCGGTCCAGGGTCGCCGGGTCGAAGGGGAGGTCGGAGGGTTCCAGGGCGCCGCAGTGGTAGCCGCCGAGGAGGTAGTGGGCGAGGGCTTCCGCGGTGGCCGGTTCGTCGAGGACGCCGGACGACGTGTGGGATGCGTAGTCGCGCAGGCGGGCGGCGGCGGTGGGGAAGCCTTCGCGGTAGAAGGCGTACGTGGCGGCGAAGCGGGTGGGCAGCTGGTGCGGGTGGAGGTCCCAGCCCTGGTAGAAGCCGTTCTCCAGGGAGCGCCGCACGAGGCGGAGGTGTTCGGCCCAGGCGCCGGGCAGGTCGTCGCCCACGGGGAGGCGGTTGGTGGAGCCGTCGGAGAGGCGGACGCCCGTGCCGGCGGCCGCGGCCTGCATGAGGTGCTTGGCGAAGTCGGCGGCGGGGTGGTCCATGCTCTGGTACGCCGCGCTGATGCCGAGGCCCGCGCTGTAGTCGTACGTGCCGTAGTGCAGGCCCGAGCACCGGCCCTGCGCGGCCTGGATGATGCGGGCGACCGCGACGGTGCCGTCGGCGGCCAGGATGGACTGCGCCGTCTCGATCTGGACCTCGAAGCGCAGCACGCCGTCGGCGAGGCCGTAGGCGACTTCCAGCTGCGCCAGCACGTCGGCCGCCACCGAGACCTGGTCGACGGCGGTCACCTTCGGCAGCGTCACCACGAAACCCGTGGGCAGCGGGCCGTTCTCCAGCAAGCCGGAGAGGAACAGGTCCAGCGTCCGAATCCCGCGGCGGCGCGTGGCGGCTTCGAAGCTCTTGAACCGGATCCCCACGAACGGGGTGCCGCCCGTGGTCGCCAGCACGCGGCCGGCGTCGAGCGCCGCCGCGTCTTCCTCGGCGTCGCCGGGATTGCCGTAGCCGTCTTCGAAGTCGATGCGCAGGTCTTCGATCGGCTCGGTCAGCAGTTTCGCGTGCACGCGCTCGGCGACGTCCGGGGAAAGGCCGAGCAGGTCGCCCCGCTCGACGAACACGCGCATGGCCTGCTTGCCCCAGTCGGCGACGAGGCGCGTGCGGTACTGGGACGCCGGCACGTACACGGTGTGCACGGGCCGGCGACCCGGCGGCTCACCGGGGTACGTCGCGGCGACGCGCGCGTCGGCCTCGGCGAGGCGCGCATCGGCGGCGGTGTAGACGTCCTCGGTGAGCCGGCCGTCGCCCATTACTTGATGTGCTCGTAGGCCGGGAGCGTGAGGAAGTCCGGGAACTCGTCGGCCAGCGCGACCTGCTCGAACAGCTCGGCGGCCAGCGCCAGCTGGTCTTCCTCGACCTCGGCCGACAACTCGGCGCGGACGTCGGCCAGCACCCCGCGCACGAGCTCCGCGGTCACCGTCTCGCCGTTGTCCAGCACAGTGCCGTTCTTGACCCACTGCCACACCTGCGACCGGGAGATCTCGGCCGTGGCCGCGTCTTCCATCAGGTTGTGGATCGCCGCCGCGCCATTGCCGCTCAGCCACGACGCGAGGTAGCGCAGGCCGACGTCGACCGCGGCGCGCAGGCCGGCCGCGGTGGCGCCGCCGGGGGTCGAGGCGACGTCGAGCAGCTGGTCGGCGGTCGCCGCGGGATCCCAGTCCTCGTCGCGCCTGCGCTCGAGCTGGTTCGGCTTGTCCCCGAGGACCTTGTCGAACTCCTCCTTGCACAGCGCGACCATGCCGGGGTGCGCGACCCAGGAACCGTCGAAGCCGTCGCCGGCCTCGCGCGCCTTGTCGGCGTGCACCTTCTCGAAGGCACCCTCGTTGACGGCGGGGTCCTTGCTCGGGATGAACGCCGCCATGCCGCCGATCGCGAACGCGCCGCGCTTGTGGCACGTACGCACCAGCAGCTCGGTGTACGCGCGCATGAACGGCGCCGTCATCGTCACCGAGTTGCGGTCCGGCAGCACGAACTTCTCACCCGCGTCGCGGAAGTACTTGATCACGCTGAACAGGTAGTCCCAGCGGCCCGCGTTGAGACCCGACGCGTGCTCACGCAGCTCGTAGAGGATCTCCTCCATCTCGAACGCGGCGGGAATCGTCTCGATCAGCACGGTCGCGCGGACGGTGCCGTGCTCGATGCCCAGCTCCTTCTCGGCGTGGGTGAACACGTCGTTCCACAGCCGCGCCTCGAGGTGGCTCTCCATCTTGGGCAGGTAGAAGTACGGGCCCTTGTCGCCGGCCAGCAGCGCGCGGACGTTGTGGAAGAAGTACAGGCCGAAGTCCACCAGCGCGCCGACGCCCTTGCGCCCGCCGAACGTGAGGTTGCGCTCGTCGAGGTGCCAGCCGCGCGGGCGGACCACGATGGTGGCGTGCTCGACGTCGTCCTTCAGCGCGTAGCTCTTGCCGCCGCTTTCCAGCGTGATGTCGCCGCGGACGGCGTCGCGCAAGTTGACCTGGCCGCCGACGACGTTGGTCCAGTGGGGCGTGTTGGCGTCCTCGAAGTCGGCGAGCCACACCTTGGCGCCGGAGTTGAGGGCGTTGATGGTCATCTTGCGGTCGGTGGGGCCGGTGATCTCCACGCGGCGGTCGCGCAGGGCCGGCGGCGCCTCGGCGACTTGCCACTCACCCTCGCGGATCTCCTTGGTCTCCGGCAGGAAGTCGAGCCGGCCGGTCGTGCGGGCCTCTTCGCGGCGTTTGCCGCGGGCCACGAGCAGCTCGTCCCGGCGCGCCGCGAAGGCGTCGTGGAGGCCCGCCAGGAAGGCGAGGGCTTCCGGCGTCAGGACCTCGTCGCCGCGGTCTACCGAGCCGCCGAGCACCTGGACTTCAGACATGCGAAACACCCCGAGTCGTTCTTTGGATAACGTCCCTACGGTTTTTACCTGACGGACTATAGTTTCTGCATGGCGGAAGCTCAAACGGGCCTGTGCAGGAGTTCTGTGAGGAGGACCACCGGTGGCGGCTGAGAAGAGCGGACGGGACGGCGGCGTCCAGTCCTTGCAGCGAGCGTTCGAGCTGCTGGAGCACCTCGCGGACACCGGCGGGGAGGCCAGCCTGTCGGAGCTCGCGACCCTGTCCGGCTTGCCGATGCCGACGATTCACCGGCTGATCCGCACGCTCGTGGACCTCGGGTACGTCCGGCAGAACACCAACCGCCGCTACGCGCTGGGCGCGCGACTGATCCGGCTCGGGGAGAACGCGAGCATGCAGTTCGGCGCGTGGGCGCGCCCGCTGCTCGTCGAGCTCGTCGAGGAGGTCGGCGAGACGGCCAACCTCGCCGTGCTGGAGCGCGACGAAGTCGTGTACGTGGCGCAGGTGCCGTCGAAGCACTCGATGCGCATGTTCACCGAGGTCGGCCGTCGGCTGCTGCCCCACGGCACCGGCGTCGGCAAGGCGATGCTCGCGCAGCTGCCGCCCGACGAGGTCGCCGGGCTGCTCGGGCGCACCGGCATGCCCGCCTACACCGAGCACACCTTCACCGACCCGGACGCGCTCGCGAGTGAGCTCGTGCGCATCTCGGAGCAGGGGTACGCGCTGGACGAGGCCGAGCAGGAGCTGGGCGTGCGCTGCATCGCCGTTGCGGTGCCCGGCATGCCGGTGCCCGCGGCGGTGTCGGTGTCCGGCCCGTCGGGGCGGCTGACCGCGGACGCGGTGGCGACCATCGCGCCCGTGGTGCAGAAGATCGCCGACCGGCTTTCGCACCAGCTGCCCGTCACCTGAGCTCGGTTTTCAGCAGGTCCATCAGCAGGCCGTCGTGGAAGGTGCCGTCGGCGCCGCGTTCGTACTGGCGCAGCACGCCGACGGGCCGGAAACCGAGCTTGGTGTACACGTGCACGGCGCGTTCGTTCGCGGCGGCGGGGTCGATGGTGAGCCGGTGGTGGCCGTGGGCGAACAGGTGCTGCGCGAGCACGCGGATCGCCTCCGGGCCGATGCCGCGGCCGTGGTGCGCCGGGTCGATCGCGATGTCGATGCCGGCGTGCCGGTACTGCGGTTCGAGTTCCTCGCAGCTCTGGATGAGCCCGACGGTTTCCCCGCCGATTTCGACGGCGTAGGCGGAAAACCCGGGCTCCTCGTCGAACAGCGAATCGGCTTCGTGGTCCGGCTCGCCCCACCAGCGGGCGACTTCGGGCGCGGACAGGATTTCGTGCACGCGCTGCGCGTCGGCCCTCGTGAGGGGGCGCAGGGTCACGCGCGGGCCTGAGATGATCATGACTGTCCTCTCGTCGTGTCCTGGTCGGGTTTCGACGAGAGCCCGGGGCGGAGCGCGCGAACGTCAAGCCATGGCAGGAGTGTGCGCCCGCGCGCGCCCGGGTGTCACTTCATTTGCCGCTGACGTGATCGTCGACCTGCACGGAGTAGCGGACGTCGCTGCCGTTGACGGTGGTGATGGTCGCCGCCCTCAGCCCCACGCCGGCCGCGGGATCAGTTCGAGCAGATCGCACCGCAGATCCAGCGCGGCGACGAGGGTGGCGGGGTCCCGGTGTTCGGTGACGCGGTCGAAGAAGTCGAGGTTGGCCCCGATCACCGTGAACCCGCGGAACGGACGCGGATCGGTCTTCAGGAAGTGGGTGACGGGCGGCACGAGCACCGCTCGCGCGAAACGGTCGTCGCCGGTGCGCACGTCGTAGCGCTCGTCGAACTCGGGATCGCCGACCCGCAGATCACCCCGCCCCACCGCATCGTTGACGCGACTCGCGAACTGCACCGCCGGGCTCACCTGCAGCGCCGGGCCCCAACCCGGGGTCCGCACCCACACCACCAGCTGTTCACCGCTCGGCCCGGAGTGGCGCACCTTGAACACCGCCGCGAGGAACGGGTGCCCCCGGTGCACCCCGCTCACGACTTCGTGCGCCTCCACCGCTTCGGGCGGTAAGTCGAACGGATCAGTCGGCGAGAGCAGCTCGTCGGCGATCGACCGCCGGATGCGCAGGTCGCCTTCGTTGTAGAAGCGGCAGTAGGAGTCGTTACGCTCCTCGTAGCGCCAGCCACGCCGCTGCGCCTCCTGCCGCAGGCGCGCCAGCACCCCGGCTTCGGCGCGTTCGACGTTTCGCTTGTTCCGCACCAGGAACCAGCCCACCGCGGCCGCGATCAGCGCCGTACCACCGATGACGATCACGAGGATGAGGGCGACGCTCACCGGGTCGGCTCCGCGTCGAAAACGGTGAAGTCGTCGAACCCGTCGAAGTCGAGCACGCGATGCAGCAACGCGGTATCACCCCAGCCGTTCCCGGTTCCGGGGCCAACCGTGGCAGAGATCAGCGGGCGTTATCGGCGGATTGCCCGATGATCACCCATCCGGGGTCAGCCGAGCAGGGCGTCGACGAAGGCGCCGGGTTCGAAGGGGGCCAGGTCGTCCGGGCCTTCGCCCAGGCCGACCAGCTTGACGGGCACGCCGAGTTCCTTCTGGACCTGGAAGACGATGCCGCCCTTGGCCGTGCCGTCGAGTTTCGTCAGGACGATGCCGGTGACGTCGATGACTTCGGCGAAGACGCGGGCCTGGGCGAGGCCGTTCTGGCCCGTGGTGGCGTCGAGCACGAGCAGCACCTCGTCGACCTTGGCCTGCTTTTCGACGACGCGCTTGACCTTGCCAAGCTCGTCCATCAGGCCCGTTTTGGTGTGCAGCCGGCCGGCGGTGTCGACGAGCACGGCGTCGGCGCCTTCGTCGATGCCGCGCTTGACCGCGTCGAACGCGACGGCCGCGGGGTCGGAGCCCTCCTTGCCGCGCACGACGGAGGCGCCGACGCGTTCGGCCCAGGTCTGGAGCTGGTCGGCGGCCGCGGCGCGGAACGTGTCGGCCGCGCCCAGCACGACGGTGGAGCCCTGCGAGACGAGCACGCGCGCGAGCTTGCCGGTGGTCGTGGTCTTGCCGGTGCCGTTGACGCCCGCGACGAGGACCACCGCGGGCTGCTTCTGGCCGTCCACGGAATGCGGCAGGGCGCGCACGGCGCGCACGCCGTCCGTGGACAGCGCGGCGGTCAGCACTTCGCGCAGCACGTCACGCGCATCCGCGGACGTGCGGACGGCGCGGCGCGTCAGCTCGTCGCGCAGGCGGTCGACGATCTGGGTCGTGGTGGCGGCACCGAGGTCGGCCACGAGCAGCGTGTCTTCCACGTCCTGCCAGGAGTCCTCGTCGAGGTCACCCGCGCCGAGCAGGCCGAGCAGGCTCTGGCCGAACATCGAGCGCGACTTGGACAGCCGGCCGCGCAGCCGCTCGAGCCGGCCGCTCGCGGGCTCGATCTCCTCGACGGGCACGACCGGTTCGATCGGCTCCACCGTGCCCTCGACGGGCGCCGCCGCGGGGCCTTCGGACACCTCGGGCTCGGGCAGCTTGACGTCGCGCATCGTCCGCTGGTCGGAATCGCGCGGCACGGCGGCGTCGTCGCCGACCGCGGGCTGGCCGTCGACCTCCGGGCGGTCCTCGACGGGGTGCTCCACCACTTCGTCGGGCGCAGGCGCCTCCTCGGCGGTACCCCCGGGCGCCAAGGTGATGCCGCCGGCCGCGGTGTACCCGCCGCCCTTCGGCTTCTCCTCGACCTTCCGGGTCTCCGGCAGGCTGATCCGGCGCCGACGTGCGATGAGCAGCCCGGACACCAGCACGGCGACCAGGACGACGACGGCGACGACAACGATCCAGAACCAGGTGCTCGACACGCCTCCATCCTGTCATCCGCTTCCGGGCTCCCCCGGACGCCCCACCACGCTGCAGCCTTCAGGCCAACGTCTCACCAGCCGAGTTCCGATTCGGCCAAGACTTCACCGCGTGGCTTGCGTCACCGCTTCACCCCCGCTAAACCACTCCGGATGACCACCCACGGCTTCCGCGTTCTCGGCCTGCTGTCCGGAACCTCGGTCGACGGCATCGACGTCGCCGTCGCCGAATTGCACGCCGAAGACGGCACCGTGGTGCTCACCCCGCTGGGCGAACTCGACGTGCCCTTCGCCGCCGACGTCCGCGAAGCCGTCCTCGATGCGCTGCCGCCGAACCCGAGCAGCGCCGAGCAGTTGACGGTCATCGACACCCGCGTCGGCCAGGCCTTCGCCGAAGCAGCGGCGCAGGGCATCGCCGCGTACGGGCCGGTCGACGTCATCGCTTCGCTCGGCCAGACCGTCTTCCACTGGGTCGAGGACGGTGTCGTGCGCGGCACGCTGCAACTCGGCCAGCCCGCGTGGATCGCCGAACGCACCGGCACCCCCGTCGTCGCCGACCTCCGCATCCGCGACGTCACCGCCGGCGGCCAGGGCGCGCCGCTCGCCAGCACGCTCGACGCGCTGTGGCTGCGCGGCCTCGCCGAGGAGAGCGGCCGGCCCGTCGCCGCGCTGAACCTGGGCGGCATCGCGAACATCACCGTCGTCGGCGACGGTGCCCTCCTCGCCTACGACACCGGTCCCGCCAACGCACTGCTCGACCTCGCCGCCGCACAGGCGACCGGTGGCGAGCAGCACGCCGACGTCGACGGGAAGCTCGCGCTGGCCGGCACCGTCCGCCGGGACCTGCTCGACCGCCTGCTCGCCGACCCGTACTTCGCCGCCGCACCACCGAAGTCCACGGGCAAGGAGCACTTCCACCGCGCCTACCTCGACGCAGCGCTCGCCGGCCTGCCGCCGCTGTCCCCCGAAGACCTCCTGGCCACTCTGACCGAATTGACGGCCACTACAGTCGCGGCGGAATGCCGTCGCCACGGCGTTGCCACCGTCGTGGGTTCGGGCGGTGGCATGCGCAACCCCGCCGTCGTGGCGGCACTGCGCGACAACCTGCCCGGCGTGGCGCTGCGCACGAGTGACGACCTCGGCCTGCCCAGCGCGGGCAAGGAGGCCTACCTCACGGCGTTGCTCGGCTGGCTGAGCTGGTGCGGCGTCCCGGCCACCGTGGCGTCCGCGACGGGTGCGCGCGGCCCGCGGCTGCTCGGCGCCCTGACGCCGGGCGCCGGGCCCCTGAACCTTCCGGCCCCGCTGGGGGGCACAGTGACCCGCTTGCGGGTCGCGGAAGTAGGTGCGAACAAGTAGGAGATCCCCATGAACCCAGTCGATCTGGTGATCGTCATCGTGTACCTGGTGGCGATGCCGGTCATCGGTGTGCTGGTCGGCCGCAGACAGAAGTCCGCGAACGACTACTTCGTCGGCGAACGCAGCATGCCGTGGTGGGCCGTCACGCTGTCGGTCGTGGCCACCGAGACCTCCACGCTCACGGTGATCTCGACGCCGGGGCTGGTCTTCGGCAGCGCGTTCCTGTTCCTCGAAGTGGCGTTCGGCTACATCGTCGGGCGCATCATCGCGGCGTTCGTGCTGCTCCCCCGCTACTTCCGCGGCAACTACGTGAGCGCGTACGAGTTCCTGGGACGCCGCTTCGGGCGCGGGCTGCAGGGCACCGCGTCGGTGACGTTCGTGGTCACGCGCCTGCTCGCCGAGGGCCTGCGGCTGTTCGCGGGGGCGATCCCGATCAAGGTGATCCTCGACCACTACGGCATCCACACCGCCTACTGGCACATCGTGGTGCTGCTCACCGCGCTCACGGTGATCTACGCGTTCGTCGGCGGCATCAAGTCCGTGATCTGGGTCGACGTGGTGCAGTGGTCGCTCTACGTCCTGGGCGCGATCGGCGCGGTCGTCTTCCTGTCGACGAAGCTGCCCGACGGCTGGACGTCGATCGCCGCGAGCCAGGGCCGCTTCAAGCTCACCGACTTCGCGTCGAACATCATCACCAGCCCGTACGCGTTCATCGGCGCCGTGGTCGGCGGCGCGTTCCTGTCGATGGCCTCGCACGGCGCGGACCAGCTGATCGTCGGGCGGCTGCTGTCCACGAAGAGCCTGCGCGACGGCCAGCGCGCGCTCATCGGCTCGTCGATCGTGGTGTTCGTGCAGTTCGCGCTGTTCCTGGTCGTCGGCGCGATGCTGTGGGTGTTCACCGGCGGCAAGACGGGCGCGACCGCCACCGCCGTCGCGGCCGGGAAGATGTCGCCGGACGACGTGTTCTCCAACTTCATCGTCAACGACCTGCCCGTCGGCCTCGCGGGCCTGCTCATCGCCGGCATCCTCGCGTCCACGATGGGCGCGCTGGCTTCGGCGCTCAACGCGCTGTCCACCTCGACCATCGCCGACCTCTACCAGCGGTTCACGCACCGGTCCGTCGAGGACTCGAAGCTGCTGCGCCACGGTCGCATGTGGACGCTGATCTGGGCCGTGGTGTTCGCGATCTTCGCGTCGCTGTTCACCAACTCGAAGGACCCCGTGATCCAGCAGGGGCTCGGGATCGTCGGCTACACCTACGGTGCACTGCTGGGAGCGTTCTTCCTGGGCCTGATCGTGAAGAAGGCCCGCCAGACCGACGCGATCATCGCGTTCGCGTGCTCGGTGGTGGTCATGGCGTTCCTGATCCTGTTCGTCAAGTTCGACAAGGCGACCACGGCGGTGCACATCCAGTTCGGCGCGGCGACGAAGACGCTCGTGCCGCTCGCGACGTACTGGTACACGTTCGTCGGCGTGGTGATCTCGCTGGTGGTCGGCGGTCTGCTGGCGCTGCGCCACACCACGGCGGACCCGCACGCCGCCGAGGTCGAACTGCCGAAGGAACCGAAGGAAGAAGTCTCCGCCTGAGCGGCGCACCAATTTCCCCGATCGGGTGAACCGCTTCGGGGCGGGGCTCGTGCACCAGACGAGCGCCCGCCCCGAGGTGGCGGGCCCGTGATCCAGGTGGGGACGATGAAGCGGATTTCTCTGGCGCTGGCGGCGGGTTCGATGATCCTGCTGGGGGGTGCCACGGCGTGCTCCTCGGCCGCCGCGGGTTCGGCCACCCCGGACGCGGTGGCGAAGGCGGCCGTCGGCGCGCAGACCGGCGCCCAGTCGGGAACGCAGCCGGGCACGCAGGACGGCACGCCCGAGGTCATCGCCGCGGCGGCGCAGGTCCAGGTGCCGCCGGGCGCCAAGCGCGTGGCCACCTTCCACGGCGAGGGCGTGCAGATCTACGGCTGCACCAACGGCGCGTGGACGCTGATCCAGCCCGCCGCCATCATGTCCGAGGGCGACAAGGCCGTGGCGCTGCACAGCAAGGGCCCGGTGTGGACGTCCACTGTGGACGGCAGCACCGTCGCCGCCACAGCGGTGCCGGGCAAGGCCGTGCAGCACGCCGACGCGATCCCGGAGCTGCTGCTCAAGGCCGACCAGACCACCGGCAAGGGTGTCTTCGGCGACGTCACGTACGTGCAGCGCCTGGCCACCAAGGGCGGCCTGGCACCCAAGGGCTCGTGCACCGCGGGCCAGCAGACTGCCACGCCGTACTCGGCCGAGTACGCGTTCTGGGCCGGCGGGAACTGAGGCACCGCGACGGAAGAGGGGCTCCCCGGGCAATCCGGGAAGCCCCTCTTCACACGTCCGGGCTCAGCTCGCCGGCACCGGCTCCTCTTCGGTGGCCCGCAGGCGCTGCGAGATCACCTTGGTGATGCCGTCGCCCTGCATGCTCACGCCGTAGAGCGCGTCGGCGATCTCCATGGTCGGCTTCTGGTGGGTGATGATGATCAGCTGCGAGGAGTCGCGAAGCTGCTCCAGCAGCCCGATCAGGCGGCGCATGTTGGTGTCGTCCAGCGCCGCCTCCACCTCGTCCATCACGTAGAAGGGTGAGGGGCGGGCGCGGAAGATGGCGACCAGCATGCCCACGGCCACCAGCGACTTCTCGCCACCGGACAGCAGCGAGAGCCGCTTGACCTTCTTGCCCGGCGGGCGCGCCTCGACGTCGACGCCGGTGGCGAGCAGGTCGTTGGGCTCGGTGAGGACCATCCGGCCCTCCCCGCCCGGGAACAGCACGCCGAACACGGTCTCGAACTCGCGAGCCACGTCGGCGTAGGCCGAGGCGAACACCTCGAGGATCTTCTCGTCGACCTGCCGGATCACGGCCTCGAGGTCCTTGCGCGTGTCCTTGAGGTCTTCGAGCTGGGTCGAGAGGAACTTGTAGCGCTCCTCCAGCGCCGCGAACTCCTCCAGCGCCAGCGGGTTCACCTTGCCCAGCAGCGACAGGTCCTTCTCGGCACGCCGGGCGCGGCGGGCCTGCGTGTCGCGGTCGTACGGCATCGGCGGCGGCGCCGTGACGTCCTCGCCGCGCTCCTTCGCCGCTTCGTACTCGGCCATCTCGCCGGCGCTCGGCGGCACCGGCACGTCCGGGCCGTACTCGCGGACGAGGTCCTCGAGGCCGATGCCGAAGTCCTCGGCGATCTTGCCCTCGAGGGTTTCCAGCCGCAGCCGCTGCTCGGCGCGCAGGACTTCGTCGCGGTGCACGGCGTCCGTGAGCTTCTCGAGCTCGCCGGACAGCTCGCGCACCTTGCCGCGCACCGCGGTGAGCGCGGTTTCGCGGGTCTGGCGCTGGGCTTGGGCCTCGTCGCGCTCGGCGGCCGCGCGCTGCACGGAGTGCTCGATGCGCTCCAGCGCGAACTCACCGGCGTTCACCACGGCGTTGGCGATCTCCGCACCGCGCTCCCGCGCCGCCCGGGCCTTGGCCGCGCGTTCACGGGCTTCCTGCTCCGCACGGGCCGCCCGGCGCAGCGAGTCGGCGCGCCCGGCGATGCTGCGCGCCCGCTCCTCGGCGGTGCGCTGCGCGAGCCGCGCCTCGACCTCCTCCTGGCGGACGCCGGTCAGCAGCTCCACGGCCTCGTCGCGCTCCGCCGTGTCGGGGTCGTCCTCCACCGGCTGCTCGGCGACGGCGGCGAGCCGCTCCTCCATCTCCGCCAGCTGCGCCAGCGCCTGTTCACGGCTCTGCTCGACCTTCGTGCGCTGCGCGGTGAGCCGCTCGACCTCCGCCTGCGCGGAGCGCGCGGCCTGCTGCAGCCGGTTCAGCCGCTCCGACGAACGCGCCTTGCGCACCTTCGCCTCACCGAGGGCGTCCTTGGCCTGGCCGACTTCCTCGCGCCGCGCCTGCTGTTCGGCGCGGGCTCCTTCCAGTTCGGCGGAGAAGCGCTCCAGGGCCCGTTCGGCCGTCCGCAGCCGTTCGGCCGCCTCTTCGACCGCGGCCTGGACCTCGATCACGCTCTCGCGCGCGGCGGACCCGCCGGCGACCCAGCGGGTACCGAAAACGTCGCCTTCGCGAGTAACCGCGCGGACGTCCGGGTGGCTCGCCACCAGCTGCCGGGCGGCGTCGAGGCCGTCGACCAGCGCCAGTTTGTCGAGCGCGTGCTCCACGGCGGGGCGCAGCTGCGCCGGTGCCGTCACGACCTCGCGGGCCCAGCGGGCGCCGTAGGGCAGCACCGGCCACGAGCTGGTGTCCACAGTGGACCCGGGGAACCCGTTCGCGCCGAGCAGGATCCCGGCGCGGCCGGAATCGGTGTCCTTCAAGTACTTCAGCGCGGTCAGCGCCTGCTCGCCGCCGGCCACGGCCACGGCGTCGGCCACCGGGCCGAGCGCGGCGGCCAGCGCCACCTCGTGCCCGGCCTCGACGGTGAGCAGCGCGGCGACCGAACCCAGCAGGCCCGGCAGCTCGTGCGACGCACCCAGCAGCGCGCCGGCGCCGTCCTTGCGCTTGAGGCCCATGGACAGCGCCTCGACCCGCGCCCGCTCCGACGCGATCTCCCGCTCGGCGGCGCGCTCGGCCTTGACGAGCTCCTCGACGCGCGCCTTGGCCGCGGTGTTGGCCTCGACCGCGCGGTCGTGGCGCTGCAGCAGCTCCGCGTCGTCGGACTCCTCGGCGCCGCCCTCGGCCTTGGCCTCTTCGAGCTCCTCCAGCGCGATCTCCGCGCGCTCGGCCGATTCCTGCAGCGACACGGAGATGCGGTCGATCTCCTCGGCCGTGGCGCCGGTCTTGCTGCGCAGCGCCTCGACCTGGCCGGTCAGCTTCGCCATGCCCTCGCGGCGGTCGGCGATGGCCCGCACGGCGGCCCAGTGCGCGCGTTCGGCGGCCTGCACGCGCTGTTCGAGCTCTTCGCGCCGCAGCACGGTCTCGGCCAGCAACTCGCGGGCCTCCATGACGGCTTCGTTGAGCTCCTCTTCGCGCTCGGCGACCTGCTCGGCCTCGGCCAGCAGCTCCTCCGGGTCACGGCCGCCCGTCGGGGCCGACACGTCGGCCGACAGGTGCCGCTGGCGCTCCACGGCCAGCCGCACGGTGCCGCGCAGCCGTTCGGCCAGCGCCGAGAGCTTGTACCAGGTCTCCTGCGCGGTCTGCAGCTTCGGCGCGTCCTCGGCCAGCGACGCCTCGAGCTCGGTCTCCTCCGCCGCCACGACCTCCAGCGCCTGCTCCACCTCGGCGCGGCGCTGGCGGGCGGTGCGCTCGTCGGCCTCCTCCTTGGCGATGGCCTCGCGCTGGGTGACCAGGTCGTCGGCGAGCAGGCGCAGGCGCGCGTCGCGCAGCTCGGACTGCACGGACTGCGCCTTGCGCGCGATCTCGGCCTGCTTGCCCAGCGGCTTGAGCTGGCGGCGCAGCTCGGTGGTGAGGTCGCCGAGGCGGTCGAGGTTGCCCTGCATGTTGTTGAGCTTGCGCAGGGTCTGTTCCTTGCGCTTGCGGTGCTTGAGGACGCCCGCGGCCTCCTCGATGAACGCGCGGCGCTCCTCGGGCTTCGACTCGAGGATCGCCGAGAGCTGCCCCTGCCCGACGATGACGTGCATCTCGCGGCCGATGCCGGAGTCCGACAGCAGCTCCTGCACGTCCATCAGACGGCAGCGGTCACCGTTGATCTCGTACTCGCTGGCGCCGTCGCGGAACATCCGGCGCGTGATGGAGACCTCGGTGTACTCGATGGGCAGCGCGCCGTCGGTGTTGTCGATGGTGAGCGTGACCTCGGCGCGGCCCAGTGGGGCGCGCCCCGCGGTGCCGGCGAAGATGACGTCCTCCATCTTGCCGCCGCGCAAGTCCTTCGCGCCCTGGGTGCCCATGACCCAGCGCAGGGCGTCGAGCACGTTGGACTTGCCCGAACCGTTCGGGCCGACCACGCACGTGATCCCGGGTTCGAACCGCAGCGTGGTGGCCGACGCGAAGGACTTGAAACCCTTCAGCGTCAAGCTTTTCAGGTGCACTTGGTGCTGACCCCTCCGGCCGCCGGTACTGGCTCTTCAATCGGCCAAGGCTACCTGGGCACCGGCCGTGACCGTGGGAGGCCGTCGCGTCCCGGCGCGCCTAGCACAGATCCACTCACCCCGGCAACCCCTCGTGTCCCAGTCATCACAGGAGCCACTCAGGTGGCCCAGTGCCGGCCCGGGGCCGCTCAGCGCTCCAGGAAGCCCGTCAGGCCGCCTTTGGCCGGGCTCCAGCGCTCGACGACGTGATCCACACTTCCGGGTGATTCTCCCGACCGCAGGGCGGCCAACAACCGCTCACAGTGGTCTCGACCACCCTCCGCTACCACCTCGACACGGCCGTCGGGCAAGTTGCGCGCGAAGCCGACCAGCCCGAGCTCCAGCGCGCGGCTCCGGGTCCACCAGCGGAAACCGACCCCCTGCACGCGCCCGTGCACCCACGCCGCCAACCGGATGTGTGTTTCTTCCTCACTCACGCGTCCATCCTGCCCCACGCCACCCGCTGCGGACAGTGACGGTACGAGGCCCGTACCTGCGCGAATGGGTCACTGGCGGTGATAACCTCCCCGCCGAGGTCCGCGTCCGGCACCTCGATCCCCCGCGCAGAACCCGGGGAGCCGGACCGAACCGCGACACGACTTCCGGGAACCGGTGATCGCCTGCGTCTCCCGGTGCCCGCGCAACCGCGTCCCCGACCAGCGTCGATCGGTCACCACCTCGATCGAGTCGAATTGCATGTGAGGAGCCTGCATGTCCCGTCCCGACGGGCCGGATCCGAGCGCACGCGTCTCCGTCGCTCCGCCCAAGGCCGCGAGCGGCATCATGAACCGGGCCGGCTACGCCATCCTCGGCGTGAGCGGCCTGGTCGTGGCCACGGCGTTCGCCGCGGTCGCCGAACTGGCGGGCCCGAGCACGGCCGCCGACTCCACCTCCGTCCCCGGCGGCGGCCAGGGCACCCTGCCGGGCAGCTCGCAGGTCGTGCCGGGCAACGCGGTGCCGGGCGCCCCGATGACCGTCTCGGGCCAGCCGACGCCCGGTGATGCCCCGTCGAGCTCGGCCACCCCGACGACGGTGGTCTCCACGGGCTCGGACGGGGTGCCGACGACGTCGGTGGTGGCGCCGCCGCCGAACAACCCGGGCCACAACCCGCCGCCGGGAGGGGGCAACACGGTGATGCCGACGACGACACCGCGGAGCGACCCGCCGCCGTCGACGACACCGACGAAGCCCACCTCGACGAAGCCGAGCGAACCGACGAGCCCGCCTTCGAGCCCGTCGGATCCGCCGAGCACCAGCACCAGCGGAGGCGGTGGCTCGAGCAGCAGCGGCGAGCCGCCGAGCACTCCGCCGACTCCGTCCTCTTCGGACGTTCGCACCACCGACCCCGCTGGTCCCACCAGCTGATCAGCACGACGAGGGCCGCCCCGACCGGGGCGGCCCTCGTCGCGTCTAGACCTCGAAGCGGTACCCCATGCCGGGTTCGGTCAGCAGGTGCCGCGGACGCGACGGCTCGGGTTCCAGCTTCCGCCGCAACTGCGCGAGGTACACGCGCAGGTAGTGCGACTCCGTCTCGTACGACGGGCCCCACACCTCGTGCAGCAACTGCTTCTGCGCCACCAGCCGGCCGCGGTTGCGCACGAGCAGCTCCAGCACACCCCACTCGGTTTTGGTCAGGTGCACCTCTTTGCCGTCGCGGCGGACCTTCTTCGCGGCCAGGTCGATCGTGAAGGAACCCGTGTCGACCACCGCTTCCGCGCCGTCGGCGCCGGCGACGGCCGAGCGCCGCACCGCGGCCCGCAGCCGGGCCAGCAGCTCGTCCATGCCGAAGGGCTTGGTCACGTAGTCGTCGGCGCCCGCGTCGAGGGCCTGGACCTTGTCGGCAGAGTCGCCGCGGGCGGACAGCACGATGATGGGCACCGTCGTCCAGCCGCGCAGGCCGGCGATGACCTCGGTGCCGTCGAGGTCGGGCAGGCCGAGGTCGAGCACGACCACGTCGGGCTTGGTCTCGGCGACGGCCTTGAGCGCGGCGGTGCCGTCGTGCGCGGTGATCACCTTGTACCCGCGGGCGTTGAGGTTGATCCGCAGTGCGCGCACGATCTGCGGCTCGTCGTCGACCACCAGCACAGTGGCCGCCTTGTCGGGACTCACGTTCCCACTCCCTCCTCGATGGCCCCGTCGATGGCCTCGTCGATCTTGAGGAGGTCCTTGTCCGGGTGCTGCCCGGTGTAGGCCGGCAGCGAGATCACGACGGTGAGGCCGCCTCCCGGCGTGTCCTCGGCCCGGATGGTGCCCCCCATCGCCTCGATGAAGCCCTTGGCGACCGACAGCCCGAGCCCGACGCCGGGCGTGGAGTCGCGGTCGCCGCCGAGCCGCTGGAACGGCGCGAACGCCGAGTCGGCGGTGCCCTTCTTCAGGCCCCGCCCGTGGTCCACGATACGCAGTTCCACGTGCTCCGAGTGCGCGCTCGCCCGCGCCGACACCTGGCCGCCGCCGTGGCGCAGCGCGTTGTCGAGCACGTTGGCGATCACGCGTTCCAGCAGGCCCGGGTCGGCCTGCACCGACGGCAGGCGCGCGTCCACGGCCACCTTGACGTCCTGGGAGTTGTCCACGTTGGACAGCGCGTGGGCCACCACCTCGTCGTAGCCCACGGGCCGCAAGTGCGGCGTCACGGCGCCGGTGGCCAGGCGCGAGGAGTCGAGCAGGTTGTCGATGAGCCCGGTGAGCCGGTCGGCCGAGAGCTCGATGGCCTCCAGCAGCTCCGCGGTGTCCTCATCGGACAGCGACAGGTCCGGCGCGCGCAGGCTGCCGATCGCGGCCTTGATCGACGTGAGCGGCGTCCGCAGGTCGTGGCCGACGGCCGAGAGCAGCGTGGTGCGCAGTTCCGTCGCCTCGGCCTTGCGCTCGGCGGCGGCCGCGGCGGCCGCCATCCGCTGCTGGCGCAGGGCGAGCAGCGCCTGTCCGGCCACGGCTTCGAGCACGCGCCGGTCGGCCGCGGGCAGCGTGCGCCCGCGCAGGGTGAGGTGGACGTCGGCGGTCACCGCGATGTCCACATCGGCCTCGTCCGGGTCGGCGCACGGGAACTGGCCGGCGAGCGCGACCTTCCGCCACTCGCCGTTCTTCTTCTCCAGCAACGTGACCGACGTCAGGCCGAAGTTCTCCCGCACCTTCTCCAGCAGCCGCTCGATCGGGTTCGGGTTCGTCAGCACCGTGCGCGCGTACGACGCCAGCAGCGCCGCTTCGGTCCGGGCCCGCGCGGCTTGCGTGGCCCGCCGCGCCGCCGCCGCGACGACCAGTGCCACCAGCACGGCGACCACGATCATCGCGACGAGCGTGACCACGTTCTGCGGGCTGTGCACGTTGAGCGTGTACAGCGGCGGGGTGAAGAAGAAGTTGAGCAGACCGGCACCGAACACCGCCGCGATCACCGCCGGGCCGAGCCCGCCCACGAGCGCGACGATCACCGTCGCGAGCACGTAGAGGATCACGTCGGTGGAGAACTCGACGGTGTCGCGCAGCAGCACGCCGAGCCCCGTCGCGAGGATCGGCAGCAGCAGGCTCAGCACCCAGCCGACCACCAGCCGCGAAGGCGCCAGCGGGCTCGCGCCCAGCCTGGCCCGCAGCCGTCCGCCGGCGTAGGAGTGCGTGACCATGTGCACGTCGATCGACCCGGACTGCTGGACCACGGCCGCGCCGATGCCTTCGTCGAACAGCCGCGCGACGCGTGAGCGCCGCGAAGTGCCGATCACGAGCTGCGTCGCGTTGACCCCGCGGGCGAAGTCCAGCAACGCGGTGGGCACGTCGTCGCCGACGACCGCGTGGAACGTCGCGCCGACCTCTTCGGCCAGCGTGCGGCTGCGCGCCATCGCGGTCGGGCCCAGGCCGGACAGGCCGTCGCCGCGCAGGATGTGCACGACCTGCAGCTCCGCACCCGCGCGCGTCGCGATGCGGCTCGCGCGCCGGATCAGCGTCTCGCTCTCCGGCCCGCCGGTGATGGCCACGACGACGCGTTCGCGCGCCTCCCAGGTGTCGGTGATCTTCTGCTCGGCGCGGTAGCGCTGCAGCGCGACGTCGACCTGGTCGGCGACCCACAGCAGCGCCAGCTCGCGCAGCGCGGTGAGGTTGCCGGGCCGGAAGTAGTTGCCGAGCGCGGCGTCGATGCGCTCGGCCGGGTAGACGTTGCCGTGCGCGAGCCGGCGCCGCAGCGCCTCCGGCGTGATGTCGACGAGCTCCAGCTGCTCGGCCCGGCGCACCACCTCGTCCGGCACGGTCTCCTGCTGCGTGACGCCCGTGATGCGCTCGACGACGTCGTTGAGGCTCTGCAGGTGCTGCACGTTGACCGTGGACAGCACGTCGATGCCCGCCTCGAGCAGCTCGTCGACGTCCTGCCAGCGCTTGTCGTGGCGCGCGCCGGGCACGTTGGTGTGCGCCAGCTCGTCGACCACGACGACCTCGGGCGCGCGCTTCAGGATGGCTTCGAGGTCCATCTCGGCGAACTCGTGCCCGCGGTGGGTGACCGTGCGCCGGGGCACGACCTCGAGGCCGTCCAGCAGATCGGCGGTCTTCTGCCGGCCGTGGGTCTCCACGAGGCCCACGACCACGTCGGTCCCGCGCTCCAGCCGTCGCCGGGCCTCGCCCAGCATCGCGAAGGTCTTGCCGACCCCCGGAGCCGCGCCGAGGTAGATCCGCAGTTCACCTCGACGCGGCTTCGGGGTCGTGCTCGGTGTGCTCACGCTGTCAGTGTGCTCCAGGCGCGGCCGAATGCACGGCCAAGTTGAGCGGCAGCACGTTCACCCCGGGGACACCGATCCCGGCGCCCGTGGTGTTCGCCTCGACGAGCTGGCGCACCTTGTCCTCCGACAGCCCCGTGTTGCGCGCGACCCGCGCGATCTGCAGGTCGGCGTAGGCGACGCTGATCGAGGGGTCGAGACCCGAACCGGAAGCGGTCACGGCGTCGGCCGGCACCTGGGCCGGGGACACGCCTTCCCGTTTCGCGATGAGGTCCTTGCGCTCGGTGATGGTCTTCACGAGGTCCTCGTTGAACGGACCCTTGTTCGACGCGCCCGAGGTCGACGGGTCACCAGGGCCGAGCGAATCCTTCGACCCGGCCGAGGGCCGGTTGTGGAACCACGGGTCGTGCGCGGGGTCGGCCGGTACCGGGTCGATGCCGATCAGGGACGACCCGACGGCCTGCCCGTTCTGCGTGACGACCGAGCCCTCGGCGTTGGACTGCAGGCCGGGGATCCGGGCGATCCCCCAGACTGCCAGCGGGTACACGACGCCGAGGATGATCGTCAGCGCGATCAGCACGCGCAGGCCCGCCCAGGACTGCTTGATGAAGGTGTTCATCAGATTCACCCGATTCCAGGGATGTGCCGCACGATCAGGTCGATGATCCAGATCCCGAGGAACGGGCTCACGATGCCACCGAGGCCGTAGATGAGCAGGTTCCGGCGCAGCAGCGCGGAAGCCGACGAGGGCTTGTAGCGCACGCCGCGCAGGGCGAGCGGGATCAGGAACACGATGATCAGCGCGTTGAAGATGACGGCCGAGAGGATGGCCGACTGCGGGGTCGCCAGGTGCATGATGTTCAGCGCGCCCAGCTGGGCGAAGATGGAGGTGAACATCGCGGGCAGGATGGCGAAGTACTTCGCGAGGTCGTTGGCGACGCTGAACGTGGTGAGCGCACCGCGCGTGATGAGCAGCTGCTTGCCGATCTCCACGATCTCGATGAGCTTCGTCGGGTCCGAGTCGAGGTCGACCATGTTGCCGGCCTCCTTCGCGGCCGACGTCCCCGTGTTCATCGCGACACCGACGTCCGACTGCGCCAGCGCGGGAGCGTCGTTCGTGCCGTCACCCGTCATCGCGACGAGCCGCCCGCCCTCCTGCTCCTTCTTGATGAGCGCCATCTTGTCCTCGGGCTTGGCCTCGGCGAGGTAGTCGTCGACGCCCGCGTCCTCGGCGATGGCCTTGGCGGTGAGCGGGTTGTCCCCCGTGATCATCACCGTCTTGATGCCCATCGAACGCAGTTCCTTGAAGCGTTCCTTCATGCCCGGCTTCACGACGTCGGAGAGCCGGATGACCCCGCGCACGAACGCACGCCCGCCTGCCGACTCCGCGACCACCAGCGGCGTGCCGCCCTGCTGGCTGATCTCGTCGACGATCCGCTCGGTCTCGTCGGGCATGTCGCCGCCGCGCTCGCGCACCCACGCGCGCACGGCCGAGGTGGCGCCCTTGCGGACCTCGCGGTCGCCGAGGTCGACACCGCTCATCCGGGTCTGCGCCGTGAAGGGCACGAACTCGGCGAGCTTCTCGTTCTCACCGGCCTTTTCGGGCAGCCCGTGGTTGTGGGCGATGAGCTCGATGATGCTGCGGCCTTCGGGGGTACGGTCGGCGAGACTGGACAACCGCGCCGCGCGGGCCAGGTCGTCCACAGTGGACCCGCCGACGGGGATCAGCTCGGTCGCCTTGCGGTTGCCGAAGGTGATCGTGCCCGTCTTGTCGAGCAGCAGCGTCGAAACGTCGCCCGCGGCTTCCACCGCGCGCCCGGACGTGGCGAGCACGTTGCGCTGCACCAGCCGGTCCATGCCCGCGATGCCGATGGCGCTCAGCAACGCGCCGATCGTGGTCGGGATGAGGCAGACCAGCAGCGCGGTCAGCACGATCACCGTCTGCTGCTTGCCCGAGTACCCGGCCATCGGCTGCAACGCCACCACGGCGAGCAGGAAGATGATCGTGAGCGTCGAGAGCAGGATCGTCAGCGCGATCTCGTTGGGCGTCTTCTGCCGGGAAGCGCCTTCCACCAACGCGATCATGCGGTCCACGAAGGACTCACCGGGTTTGGTGGTGATCTTCACGACGATCCGGTCCGACAGCACCGTGGTGCCCCCGGTCACGGCCGAGCGGTCGCCGCCGGACTCGCGGATGACCGGCGCCGACTCACCGGTGATGGCCGATTCGTCGACGGTCGCGATGCCTTCGACGACGTCGCCGTCGCCCGGGATGACCTGGCCGGCCTCGACGACCACCAGGTCGCCGACGCGCAGGTCGACACCGGGCACGCTCTCCTCGGAGCCGTCCTCGGTGAGCCGCCGCGCGACCGTCTCCTTCTTGGACTTGCGCAGCGATTCGGCCTGCGCCTTGCCGCGCCCTTCGGCGACGGCTTCGGCCAGGTTCGCGAACAGCACCGTGAGCCACAGCCAGATCGCGACGAGGATCGAGAACGTGCTCGGGTCGACGATCGCGAAGACCGTGGTGAGCGCCGAACCGACCCACACCACGAACATCACGGGGTTCTTCAGCTGGTGCTTGGGGTTGAGCTTGCGCAGCGCCTCCGGCATCGAGGACCACAGCTGACGCGTGTTGAACGCGCCCGCGCCGACGCGGCCGGTCTTCTCCGCGTGGTGGTGCTGGTCCTCCAGTGGACTGCGTGGGGTTTCGGTGACTGTCATGCCAACGCCTCCGCGATGGGCCCGAGCGCGAGCGCCGGGACGAACGTGAGGGCCGCGACGAGGACGATGGTGCCCGTGAGCATCGTGGCGAACAGCGGCCCGGTGGTGGGCAGGGTGCCCGCGGTCTCGGGGACCTTCTTCTGCGAGGCGAGCGAGCCCGCCAGGCACAGCACCGCGAGGATCGGGATGAACCGGCCGAGCAGCATGGCCACTCCGAAGGACGACTGGAACCAGTTGCTCGTCACGGTCAGGCCGCCGAACGCGCTGCCGTTGTTGTTGCCGGTCGAGGCGTAGGCGTAGAGGATCTCCGACAGGCCGTGTGCTCCGGGGTTACCCAGTGCACCTTGGGTGTCCGGCATCGCCAGCGCGATCCCGGCGCCGATGAGCACGACGGTCGGCATCGCGAGCATCGAGATCGCCGCGGTTGTAACCTCGCGCTTGCCGAGCTTCTTGCCCAGGTACTCCGGCGTCCGGCCGACCATCAGGCCGGCGAGGAACATCGCGATGATGGCCATCACGAGGATGCCGTAGAGCCCGGTACCGACGCCGCCGGGCGAGATTTCGCCGAACAGCATGTTGAGCAGCGGCCCGCCGCCGCCGAGACCCGAAAGGCTGTCGTGGGCGCCGTTGACCGCACCCGTCGAAGTGCCCGTGGTGGTGTCGGCGAAGATCGACGTCAAGCTCAGACCGAACCGCTGTTCCTTGCCCTCCATGTTCGCGCCCGCCGCCAATGCGGCCGGGCTGTTGGTGAGGACTTCGGAGCTCCAGATGAGCGCCAGCATCGCGCCCCACAGAACGCCCATCACCGACAGCAGGACGTAGCCTTGCTTCTTGTTGCCGACCAGCTGGCCGAACGTGCGGGTGAGGCTCACCGGGATCATGAGGATCAGGAAGATCTCGATGAGGTTGGTCCACGCGTTCGGGTTCTCGAACGGGTGCGCGGAGTTCGCGTTGAGGATGCCGCCACCGTTGGTGCCGAGCTCCTTGATCGCCTCCTGGCTCGCCGCCGGGGCCAGCGCGATGGTGCTCTGGCTGCCGTCCGGGTTCGTCACCGCGACACCCGAGTGCAGGCTCTGCACCACGCCGAGCCCCACGAGCACGATCGCGAAGACGAACGCGATCGGCAGCAGGATGCGGATCGAGCCGCGGATCAGGTCCACCCAGAAGTTGCCGAGCCGGTCGGTCTTCGAGCGGATGAACCCGCGCGTCACCGCGATCGCGACGGCCAGGCCCACGCCCGCCGACACGAAGTTCTGCACGGTGAGGCCGGCCATCTGCACGAAGTGGCCCATGGTCGTCTCGGGGACGTAGGACTGCCAGTTCGTGTTGGTCACGAAGCTCACGGCCGTGTTGAACGCCACCGACGGCGAAACCGCGCCGCGGCCGAAGTTCCACGGCAGCACCGGCTGCAGGCGCTGCAACAGGTACAGCAGGATCACGCCCGCGAAGGAGAACCCGAGCACGCCGGACGCGTACGTCTTCCAGTGCTGCTCGGCGTCCGGGTTGACGCGGACGATCTTGTAGAGGCCCTTTTCGATCTTCCAGTGCTTCTCGCTGGAGAAGACCCGGGCCATGTAGTCGCCCAGCGGTTTGTAGACCACCGCCAGGGCGAGCAGGAGCAGGCCGACCTGCACGAGGCCGGCGCCGACGTCACTCATCAGAACTTCTCCGGCCTCACCAGTGCGATGAACAGGTAGATGATCAGGCCCAGCGCCAGCAGACCGCCGACGACGTTGGCCACGGTGCCCGCGCCACTCACAGCTTCTCCAGGCCGCGAAGCGTCAGAGCGAGGACCACGAACACGCCGATGGTGAGCAAGGCGTACAACAAGTCGGCCACAAGGCACCTCTCAAGACGGGTCACCCGGGGCGGGTGACCGCTGGACGACCGCAACTGTGCGGTTGTCGCGCTCCGTGATCGAGTCCGTCTGACGTCTCCTTGACGCGGCCTCCTGGGCCATTTACGCGCTTTTGACGCCGGGTGACCCCCGCCACCGCCGTTCGCCTGGTACCTCGTGACGTTCGGTTGATCTTGGGTGATCACTGCAGGTAGTTGGTTAGTGACTCACAACACAATACGTAGTGGATCTACGACGGAGCGTGCAATTCGGGCAGACACCACCGGCCGACTGTGTTACACCGGTGTTGCCGATAGTTGTATTACCTAAGCAAAATCATGGAGGCGGACGGATGTGCGGAATCGCCGGCTGGGTGTCCTACGAAACTGACCTGTCGCAAAGGCAGGAGATCGTCGACGCGATGACGGAGACGATGGCCTGTCGCGGCCCGGACGACCGGGGCACCTGGGTGCGCCGGAACGTCGCGCTGGGACACCGCAGGCTCGCGATCATCGACCTGCCGGGCGGCCGGCAGCCGATGAGCGTCCACACGCCCAACGGCGACGTGGCCATGGTCTACAGCGGTGAGGCCTACAACTTCACCGAACTTCGTGAAGAACTCACGAAACTCGGGCACACGTGGGAGACCGACAGCGACACCGAGGTCGTGCTCCACGGGTACCTGCAGTGGGGCACCGAGGTGGTCGACCACCTCAACGGCATGTACGCCTTCGCGATCTGGGACGAGCGCGACCAGAAGCTCGTGATGATCCGCGACCGCATGGGGATCAAGCCGTTCTACTACTACCCGACGCGCGACGGCGTGCTGTTCGGCTCGGAGCCCAAGGCGATCCTGGCCAACCCGTCGGTGCCCCGGATCGTCGACACCGACGGATTGCGCGAGCTGATGGGCTTCACCAAGCGGCCCGGGTGGTCGCTGTGGAAGGGCATGAGCGAGGTCGAGCCGGGCACCGTCGTCACGGTGTCGAAGGACGGGATCAGCACCCGCACGTACTGGCAGCTCGACGCGAAGCAGCACACCGACGACCAGGAGACCACCGTCGCCCGCGTGCGGGAGCTGATGACGGACATCGTCAACCGGCAGCTGGTCGCCGACGTGCCGCGCTGCGTGCTGCTCTCGGGCGGGCTCGATTCGAGCGCCGTCACCGGGCTCGCGGCCGCACGGCTGGCCGAGCAGGGTGAGCAGCTGCGCACGTTCTCGGTCGACTTCCTCGGCCAGGAGGAGAACTTCAAGCCGGACGAGATGCGCGACACCCCGGACTCGCCCTACATCCGCGACGTCGCGAAGCTCGTCGGCTCGGCGCACCAGGACGTGGTGCTCAACCCGGCGGAGCTGTCCGACCCCGAAGTGCGCCGCACCGTGCTGCGTGCGCGCGACATCCCGGCCGGCCTCGGCGACATGGACACCTCGCTGTACCTGCTGTTCAAGGCGATCCGCGGCGAGTCCACCGTGGCGCTCTCGGGCGAGTCGGCCGACGAGGTGTTCGGTGGCTACCGCTGGTTCCACGACCAGTCGGTGCACGCCGACACGTTCCCCTGGCTGGCCTTCCGCAACAGCCTGATGTCACAGCGGGAAGCGTTGCTGCGCCCGGAGATCGGCGCGAAGCTGAACCTCGAGGAGTACGTCGCCGACCAGTACCGCACGGCGGTCGCGAAGGTCGAGCACCTCGACGGCGAGTCGGAGCAGGAAGCGCGCATGCGCACGATCTCGCACCTGCACCTGAGCCGGTTCGTGCGGATGCTGCTCGACCGCAAGGACCGCGCGTCGATGGCCGTGGGCCTCGAGGTGCGCGTGCCGTTCTGCGACCACCGGCTCGTGGAGTACGTCTACAACGCCCCGTGGTCGCTCAAGACCTTCGACGGCCGCGAGAAGAGCCTCCTGCGCCACGCCACGAAACACGTCCTGCCGGACTCGGTGCGCGACCGCGTGAAGAGCCCGTACCCGTCCACTCAGGACCCCGGTTACCCCGCCGCGCTCCAGCAGCAGGCCAAGGAGATCCTGACCGAGCGCGACAACCCGGTGTTCCAGCTCGTGGACCGCGAGTGGCTCGCCAGGGCGTCCGAAGCGGACCCGGCGACCATCGAGCCGACCTTGCGCACGGGCCTGGACCGCGCGCTGGACCTCTACCACTGGTTCGACCTGTACTCGCCGGAACTGCAGCTCGACTGAACTCCCCCCGACACGCCACGGCCCGCCTCCCCCGCGTCCGGGAGGCGGGCCGTGGCGGCGGGTGATCAGAGTTCGAGGCTCGCGTCCACTCCCTCGCCGCGCACGTCGAGGTCGGCGCCGGTGCCGCTGAGCAGGCGCCGCGCCGCGGTGTTGGCCACGGTCGTGGAGGCGATGAACCGGGCCGCACCACCGTCGCGGGCGGCTTCGAGCAGGACCTCGGTGACGCGCTTGCCGATGCCGCGGCCCCGCAGCGAACGGCACAGCCAGACGCCGGCTTCGACCGCCAATGCCGCGTTGCCGTGCACCGGCTGCAGCCGCGCCGCGCCGGCCGCGCGGCCGTCGACCTCGACGACCCAGGTGGTCTCGATCGCGGTGTCCGGGTCGAGCGAGCGCCGCCGGTGGAAGGCGAGGAACGCCTCGCGCCGCTCGGGCGTCCAGCCCGGCGGCCCGTCCACCGGAGGCATCACCTCGAGCGGGTCGGCGTCGGCGACCGCGGCCTCGAGCAGCCGGCGCAGGGCCGGCTCGTCGAGGGGGGTCAGCACGATCTCGGAATCGGGAGCTCCGGTCACGCGCGAAGCTTGACACGGGGCTCTTGCCCGCGCGACCCGGTAATGCGGCTTACCACCCTCCTGCCGATCGCGCGAAGCAAGCGGACGTACGGAGACCAGCGCACCGGGTGCTGGATTTCCCCCGTCAGCGCCAGTTCGGCGCCGTCGAGGACCTGTTCGAGCACCGCGTCGTGCATCGGGCGCCAGAACAGCGGCCACGTGATCCGCGCGGCGCCGTGGAGCCGGGCGGCGAGCACGTGCTCGAGCTCGCAGCCCCCGTCCGTCTCGCGCACGAGGAACTCGTGGAACCCGTCGATCCCTTGTGGCGCCGTGAATCGGCAACGAAGTGACTGTCCGGCGTGGAAGCTTTCCACCACGTACCGCACCGGCCCGTGCCCACCCGGCGTGCCGGGTGCCAGCGGCCCGGCGAACTCCATGGGCGGCCAGTCCTGCGCGGGCCAGAGGCGTTCGGTGACGTCGTCGAGCAGCTCCCCCGCTCCGGGGACGGGGAACCGGCGGGCGTGAACGTTGTACACGGGCATGGTCTCGCTCCGTTCTGGAGACTGTTCTGGAGACTTTCCTCCAGAACGTATTAGAGCATAGTCTCCACAACATGGGCAGGCCTCCGGCTTACACGACTTCGCAGTTCCTCGACGCCGCAGCCGAACTCTTCGCCGAAGGCGGCGCGCGCGCCGTGACGATGGCCGCCACCGCGAAGGCCGCGGGCGCCCCCAACGGCTCCATCTACCACCGCTTCGCCGACCGGCCCGCCCTCCTGGCCGCGCTGTGGACCACCACCCTGCGCGACTTCCAGAACGGCTTCATCGCGCTGCTGGGTTCGTCCCCGCACGTCGCCGAGGCCGCCGCCGCGGCGACCAGCGTGGTGCACTGGTGCCGCCGCCACCCGGCCGGCGCCCGCGTACTGGACGCGGGCAAGCAGGCCTTCTCCCCGGGCGAGTGGACCGCCGAGGCCGCCGCAGAGCTCTCGCGCGCGGAGGACGAACTGAAATCCGCCCTCAAGCGCGCCACCGCCACCCTGCCCCCGGCGACCGGCTGCACCGCGGAGGACGTCGTGCTGGCCCTGGTGGAAGTCCCCCGCGCGGTCGTGCACCGCTACCTGTCGGCGGGCCGCACTCCGCCGCCGAAAGCGGCCGAGCTGGTCACGCGCTCGGTGCGCAAACTCCTGCGGCCCTGACCGCACCCGCGAACCAGCAGCGCTCGACCGCAAGCCGGCCGCCGATCAGGCGTAGCTCAGGATCCTGAGTCCGGTTCAGGCGATTACTCCCCACTCGACGCCATAACGTCGTTTTGACTCACAGGGTTGACCCACATCGTGAGCCTGTGCCCATAATTCGGGCCAACTCGCCCGGGCAAACCGGGCAGACAGGGTGCAACGGCGCACGAGTGGACGGATGAAACTCCTATGTCGGACACGGCAATCCTGATCAACACGGCGGTCGCGATCATCGCGATCGCCGTGCTGATCGTCCGGTTCAAGCTGAACCCGCTGATCGCACTGGTGATCGGCTGCTGCTACCTGGGGCTGGCCGCCGGGCTCGGCGTCGGGAAGACGGTCGACGCCATCAGTTCGGGGTTCGGCGACATCATGGCCGAGATCGGCCTGTTGATCGCTTTCGGCGTGCTCATGGGCGCGATCCTGCGCGATCTCAGAGCGATCGAACGCCTGGTGGACCGCCTGATGAAAGCGGTCGGGCCGAAGCGGATCCCCTACGCGATGGCACTGACCATCGCCACCTTCCTGCAGTCGATCTACCTCGACGTGCTGCTCGTGATCGCCGCACCGCTGGCCAAGGGCATCGCGCCCCGGCTGGGCCGGTTCGGCACCGCGCGCATGGCCACCGCGCTGGCGATCGGCCTGGAGTGCGGCATCATCTTCACCGTTCCCGGCGTGGGCGCGCTCGCACTGGCCGGCCTGCTGCACGTGCCCCTGGGCACCTACCTCCTGTACGGCCTCGTCGTGGTCATCCCGACCGTCCTCGTCGCGATCTTCGTGACCACCTTCCTGCTCACGCGCGGCTGGTGGAAGCCGGCGGTGGACGAGCAGGACCTCACCGGCCAGGACACTCCGAAGGCCGAGGTCACCGACGACGACGCACCGGCCCCGGCCACGCGGGAAACGCCCGAACCCGTGGCGGGCGGTGGCGCCACGGCCACCCTCGTCGAGCCGCGGCAGCGGACCGAGCCCCGGCTGCTCGTGCTCCTGGCTCCGCTCGTCGTGGCGCTGCTGCTGGTCGCCACCGGCGCCATCGCCGAGATGGCGCACTGGTCGAACCCGGTCGTCGCGCTGCTGTCCACGCCGATGGTGGCCCTGCTGATCGGGCTCGTCGGGACGTGCCTCGTCGGCCGCTGGTACGCCGGCCAGCCCCGGGTCGAGAAGGCCCTCGCCGCCGGGCTGCGCCAGAGCGGGCAGATCCTGCTGCTGAGCGGGGTCGGCGGCTCGCTCGCGGCCGTCATCAAGGCCGTCGGCCTCGGCGACATCCTCGGCAAGTACCTGTCGGCCGGCGCGTGGGCCCCGCTGCTCGTGGTCTGGGCGATCGCCGCGGTGCTGCACATCGCGGTCGGCTCGGTGACGATCTCGGCGATCACCGCCGCGGGCCTGCTCGCCCCGGTGGCACCGGCGCTCGGGCTCGACCCGGTGCTCATCGCGCTGGCCGCCGGCGCCGGCTCGCTCTTCCTCGTGCACCTGACCAGCAACACGTTCTGGCTGCTGCAGGCGCTGATGGGCCAGACGACGCGGGGCACGTTGAAGACCTGCTCGGTGGGCGTCTCGATCGCGTCGGTCACCGCGCTGGGCCCGATCCTCGCACTGAGCCTGGTGCTGTGACCGAAGGAGACGAAGACCCCATGACCCAGCTGCCGCTTTCCGGGCTGCGCGTGCTCGAGCTCGGCAACTACATCGCCGGGCCGACCGCCGGGCGGCTGCTCGCGGACTTCGGCGCCGAGGTGATCAAGGTCGAGAGGCCCGGCCGCGGCGACGAACTGCGCAACTGGCGGCTGCACGCCGGCGACACCTCGATGCTGTTCCGCACGATCAACCGCAACAAGAAGTCCGTGGCGCTCGACCTGAAGACCGCCGACGGGCGCGCCGCCGTGCTCGACCTCGTCCGGCACTGCGACGTGGTGATCGAGAACTTCCGGCCGGGCACGCTCGAGGCGTGGGGCCTCGGCCCCGAAACGCTGGAGGAAGCGAACCCCGACGTCGTGCTCGCCCGCATCTCCGCGTTCGGCCAGACCGGCCCGCTCGCGCAGCGACCCGGGTTCGCGGCGGTCGCCGAGGCCTTCGGCGGGTTGCGGCAGCTCGTCGGAGAGGCGGACCGGCCGCCCTCGCGGGTCGGGGTTTCGATCGGCGACTCGATCGCCGGGTTGTACGCGGCGTTCGGCGTGCTGGTCGCCTTGCACGAGAACTCGGTGCGGGACAAGGGGAAACGCGGTCCGCTGCGGGACCGGGTGATCGACGTCGCGCTGCACGAAGCAGTGTTCTCCATGACGGAGTCGCTCGTGCCCGACCACCTCGCGCACGGCGTGGACCGGCAGCGGGTCGGCGGCCGGATGGAGGGCATCGCACCCAGCAACGCCTACCCCTGCGCCGACGGCACGAGCGTGGTGATCGCGGGCAACGGCGACTCGATCTTCGGCCGCTACATGCGCGCCATCGACCGGCCCGACCTGGCCGGCGACCCGGGGCTCGCGACCAACGCGGGCCGGTGGGCGCGGCGGGACGAACTCGACCACGCCATCACGGAGTGGACGACCGAGCGCACTCGCGAGGAGGTGCTGAAGGTGCTCGACGCGGCCGCGGTCCCGGCGGGTCCCATCTACACCGCCGCCGACATCTGCGCCGACGAGCAGTACCGCGCCCGCGCCATGATCCAGACGCTGCCGGTGGACGTCGGCGGGGACGAACCCGCCGACGTCGGGTTCCCCGGGATCGTGCCGGTGCTGGGCGCGCGGTCGCTGCCGGTGCGCTCGGTCGGGCCGGAGCTCGGGGAGCACACCCGCGAGGTGCTGCGCGACGTGCTCGGCCGGCGCGACGACGAGATCGAGACCATCGCGGGGGGACGGGCGTGACGCTCCGGGACGTGACACTGCGAGACGGGCTGCAGCTGACGGGCAAACCGCTCCCGACCGACCACAAGATCGCCCTCGTGCGCGAACTGCTCGCCCTCGGCGTGCCCGCCGTCGAGGTGGGCTCGATGGCGCGTCCTGACCTCGTGCCGGCGCTGGCCGACACGCCCGAAGTGCTCGCCGCGCTGACCCCGGCGGAGCTCGCGCGCTGCTGGGTGTGGGTCGCCACACCCCGGCACGTCGAGAAGGCGGCGGCCGCCGGGGCCGTCAACTTCCAGTACTGCCTGTCCGCGTCGGACGCGCACAACCGCGCCAACCTCGGCCGGTCCACAGAGGACAGTCTCGCGGCTGTGCCGGCCGCCGTGGAGAACGCGGCCGGCGGGCGGGTGCAGCTGTGCATAGCCACGGCGTTCACGTGCCCCTTCCGGGGCGAGGTGCACCCGGAGCGGGTGCTCGCGATCGCCGACGACCCGCGGACCGCGGGCGCGGTGGACGTCGTGGTGTGCGACACGCTCGGGCAGGCCGTGCCTGCGCAGGTCACGAGTCTGGTCAGCGCCGTGGCGCGGCGGGGCCGGCGCGTGGTCTACCACGGCCACGACACCTGGGGGCTCGGCGTCGCGAACTCGCTCGCGGCGCTGGCCGCGGGTGCCGACGAGGTCGACGGCGCGCTCGGCGGCCTCGGCGGCTGCCCGTTCGCGCCGGGCGCCAGTGGCAACGCCGCGACGGAGGACCTGCTGTTCGCCCTCCGCCCCGCCTGGCTCACGCCGGGCGTGTTCGCCCGCCTGGTGCGGCTCGCCGGGGATCTGCTCGACGAGCTGGGCGAACCCAACCGGTCCCGGGCCGGCCAGGGCGCCCGCACGAGTGCCATGGCCTTCCCGTGGGCGCTCTGACCGGCGTCAGTCCGGGATCCGGCCGCCGAGCGCGCGGGTGATGCGCTCGGCGTGCTCGACAACCAGGTCGACCCATTCGACGCACTTGTCGTAGGGCATCCGCAGGGTCGGCCCCTGCACGACGACCGCTCCGACGAGGTCGGCGGCGGAGTCGAACACGGGAGCCGCGACACCCGAGGCGCTGTCGACCCGCTCCCCCACGGTGATCGCGTAACGGTCCGCGGCGGTCTGCTTGATGAGCTTGCGCAGTTCGTCGCGGTCGGTGATCGTGCCGGCGGTCAGCTGCGGCAGCTCGTGACCCAGCACCCGTTCGGCCAGTTCCGGGTTCCAGGCCAGCAGGACGCGCCCCGGCGCGCCGACCGAGACGGGCGCGATCCGCCCGACCGACATCTCCCGGCGCAGCCCGTGGCGGGTCTCGGCGACGGCGATGCACACGCGGTGCTCGCCCTCGGCCCGGAAGAAGCACGCGGTCTCGCCGGTGAGGTCGCGCAGGTCCTTCAGCACCGGGTTGACCACCGCGAGGACGTCCACCTCGCGCGCGGCGGCCGCCGCCCAGTACGCCATCTTCACGCCGATCCGGAACCGGTCGCCGGCCCGGTCGAGGAACCCGTGCGCGACGAGGTTCGTCACCAGCCGCTGCACCGTCGAGGACGGAAGCCCGGTGGCCTGCTGGATGTCCCGCAACGTCAGCGCCGGCTCCCGCAGGGTGAACGCGTTGAGGATCTCGGTGATCTTCCCCAGCACGAGCAGCGGTGTGTGCCCGCCCGCGCCACCGGCGAGGCCGGCCTCGTTCCCGTCACGACCAAGCATGGTCCGAACATACGACACGGGTGGAGTGCCGTCCCGCCGATGGCCTGGGCTCAGAAGCCGCCCGGCACGTGCGGCGCGTACTGCTCCTCGAGCCGCTCCAGCTCCTTGTCGCTCAGTTCCAGGTCCACTGCGGCGACGGCGTCGGCGACGTGACCCGGTTTGGTGGCGCCGAAGATCGGGGCCGTGACCGCCGGCTTGTGCAGCGTCCACGCCAGCGCGACCTGCGCCCGCGAGACCCCGCGTTCGGTGGCGATCTCGGCGACCGCGGCCGACACGCGGCGATCGGAGTCCTCGGCCTGCTGGTACAGCGTCTGGCCGAAGAGGTCGGTTTCACTGCGCTTGGTCGCATCGTCCCAGTCGCGCGTGAGCTTGCCGCGGGCGAGCGGGCTCCACGGCAGCACACCGACACCCTGGTCGAGGCAGAACGGGTGCATCTCCCGTTCTTCCTCGCGCTGGATCAGGTTGTACTGGTCCTGCATGGACACGAACCGCGTCCAACCGCCGAGGTCGGCGACGTACTGCGCCTGCGCGAACTGCCACGCCCACATCGAAGAGGCGCCGAGGTAGCGGACCTTGCCGGAGCGCACGACGTCGTGCAGCGCTTCCATGGTCTCTTCGATCGGCGTGTTCACGTCGTAGCGGTGGATCTGGTACAGGTCCACGTAATCGGTGCCGAGGCGGCGCAGGCTCGCGTCGAGCTGCGTCATGATCGCGCCCCGCGACAGGCCGGAACCGTTGGGTCCCGGGCCCATCCGGTTGTAGACCTTGGTGGCGATCACCGTCTCCTCGCGCCGCGTGAACTCCTTCAGCAGCTTGCCGGTGATCTCCTCGCTCGACCCGTCGGAGTAGGCGTTGGCCGTGTCGAACGTGGTGATCCCGGCCTCCACCGCCTCCCGGAAGAACGGACGCGAGTCGTCGAGCCCCAGCGACCACTCGTGCCGGCCGCGGTCCGGATCGCCGTAGCTCATGCACCCGAGGATCACGCGGGAAACCTGCAGGCCGCTTGAGCCCAACCGGACGTACTCCATCGAAGGCCGCTCCTGTTCTCGTCGCCGGAAACCCTTCCGCCGCCGAGCCTAGTGGCGATCCCCGCCCCCGGCGCCCGCTCCGCGCGGGGCGCGGGCAACCTCACACGCTTGAGCGCCGCACCTCCGCCACGGCCACGGGCCGGCGTTCGCGGCGGGACAGTTCGCACGCTTCGGCCAGGTAGAACGCCTCGAGGGCGTCCTGGGCCGTGGCCGGGCTGGGGGTGCGGCGGGCGGCGACGTCGAGGAACGTCCGGAGTTCGGCGGTGTAGGCGGGGCGGAAGCGGGCCATGAAGCCGGGGTAGGCGGGGCCGGGCAGCGGGGCGACGCCGGGTTCCACGGAGCGGACGGGGGTGCGGTCGTCGAGGCCGACGGTGGCGTTGGCGAGCGAGCCGAAGGCTTCGAGGCGCACGTCGTAGCCCGCGCCGTTGTAGCGGGTCAGGTTCACCGTGGCGAGGGCGCCGTCGTCGAGGGTCAGGGTGGCGGCGGCGGTGTCGACGTCGCCGGCGGCGGCGAAGAACGGCGCGCCGCGGTTGGCGCCCAGTGCGTAGACCTCGGTGACCTCACGGCCGGTGACCCAGCGGATGACGTCGAAGTCGTGCACACCGCAGTCGCGGAAGATGCCGCCGGAGTGGGGCACGTACTCGGCGGGCGGCGGTTCGGCGTCGAAGGTCATGGCGCGGAGGGTGTGCAGCCAGCCGAGCTCACGGCTCGCGACGGCGGCGCGCGCGGCACGGTACCCGGCGTCGAAGCGGCGCTGGAAACCGATCTGCACGGGCACACCGGAGCCCTCGATGCGGTCGAGCACGGCGAGCGTGCCGTCGATGTCCGCGGCGACCGGCTTTTCGCAGAACACCGGGAGCCCCGCGTCCACCGCCTTGACGATGAGCTCCGGGTGCGCGTCGGTGGCGGCGGTGACGACGAGCGCGTCGAGGCCCGCCGCGAACAGCGCGTCGATCCCGGCGACGGCCTCGACGCCGAGCTTCGCCGCCACCGCTTCCGCCCGGGCCGGGTCGACGTCGGCGACGACCACCGAGCCGACCTCGGCGAACCCCTTGAGCGTCTCGGCGTGCGCGGTGCCGATCCGGCCCGTGCCGGCCAGTCCCAGCCTCATGGTCGTGCCTCTCCTCGGTGCTGTGCGGGCGCGGTGGTCGACCGCACCACGAGCGAAGGGTGCAGCAGGTGCCGCACGGGTTCGACGCGTTCGCCGCGCACGCGTTCCAGCAGCGCTTCGAGAGCCAGCCGGCCCAGCTCCGTGCGCGGCTGGTCCACTGTGGTCAGTGAAACGTGCCGCAGCGCGGCCAGGGAGGTGTTGTCGTAGCCGACCACGGACACGTCGGCCGGCACCCGCAGGCCGTGCTCCTCCAGCGCGGAGATCGCCCCCACCGCGTTGAAGTCGTTGCCCGCCACCAAAGCCGAGGGCAGCTCGCCCCGGTCGTACGCGTTCAGCAGCTCCAGCACGGCCTTCGCGCCGGCGGTGTCGGTGTGCTCGCTGGGCACCACGACGGGTTCGAGCCCGTGGGCGCGCATCGCCTGGCGGAACCCGCGCCGGCGCGCGGCGGCGCCGGCCGCTCCCCCGCCGTCGAGGTGCGCGATGCGGCGGTGGCCGAGGCTCACGAGGTGGCCGACGGCCAGCGCGGATCCCGCCTCGCCGTCGTCGTTCACCGTGTCCACTCCGGACGCTCGTGAAGTGCGGGACACGAGCACCACCGGGCACTGCCGCGCAGCCGCCTCGATCGCCGACGCCGGCACCACCGGTGAGAGCAGGATCAGCCCCGCCGGGCGGAAGGACAGCAGGCTGCGCAACGCGGCGCTCTCCCGCGAAGGCACGCGGCCACCCGTGTTGAGGATCAGGTCGAAACCCGCGGCCTGCGCCGCCGCGTCGAGGCCCTCCACGACGTCGGCGAAGAACGCGTTGCGCAGATCGTTGACCATCACGCCGAGCACGGTCGACGTACGGCTGGCCAGGGATCGCGCCATCACGTGCGGCGAGTAGCCGAGCTCCTCGGCGGCCCGCAGCACCGCCGCGCGCCGCTGCGCCGAGACCTTCGGCGAACCGCGCATCACCAGCGACACCAGCGCGCGCGACACCCCCGCCCGCGCGGCGACGTCCTCCATGGTGGGCTTCACGAACCGCCTGCCTCCCGGCCTTGACTCGATGTGGCCGACGCTACAAGCTTTAGAGCGCTCTAATCAAGAGACCGCCCCGACGCCCACCGAACGGGCCAACGCCGTTGGCCGGCACCGAACCGGAGAGGCCGCCATGACCGCGAAGATCCGCATCGCCGCCGCACCGATCTCCTGGGGGGTGTGCGAAGTGCCGGGCTGGGGCCGGGTCCTCGACGCGCCGACCGTCCTCGGGGAGATGGCGGAGCTGGGCGTCACCGCGACCGAACTCGGCCCGCCCGGGTACCTGCCCCGCGACCCGGCCGAGCTCAAGCAGCTGCTGAGCGGCTACGACCTGAAGCTCATCGGCGGGTTCCTCGCCGTGGTGCTGCACGAAAACCCGGAGGCCGCCGTCGCCCAGGCCGAGGACTCCGCGGCGCTGTTCGCCGCGTGCGGCGCCGAGGTGCTCGTGCTCGCCGCCGCGACCGGGCTCGACGGCTACGACGCCCGGCCCGCGCTCTCCGACGACGAATGGGCCACGCTCGTCGCCACCGCCGGCCGGATCCGCGACGTCGCCGCGCGCCACGGCCTGAAGACCGTGCTGCACCCCCACGTCGGCACCCACGTCGAAACGCGGCCGGAGGTCGAACGCTTCCTCGCCGACTCGGACCTCGACCTGTGCCTCGACACCGGTCACCTGCTGATCGGCGGCACCGATCCCGTCGAGCTGGCGCGGCAGCACCCCGGCCGCGTCGGGCACCTCCACCTGAAGGACGTGCGCGGTGAGCTGGCCCGCGCCGTGCAGCGCGGCGAGCTGTCCTACACCGCCGCCGTCGGGAAAGGTCTATACGTCCCGCTCGGCGAGGGTGACGTGGACACCGAAACCATGGTTCGCTTCGTGCACGAAGCGGGGTACACGGGGTGGTACGTCCTGGAGCAGGACACCGCGCTCGGCGAGCGCAGCCCCCTGGACCTCCCGAAGCGGGACGTGGCGACCAGCCTCGCCCGCCTCGAGGGAATCGTCGGCCGGCTGCCCGGCTGACCGGTAACGAGGGAAGAAGCGAGGAGAGACACCGATGTCCCATCGCTTGAGGCGCGGCGGGCCGAGGCCGCGCGCGAGGGCCGGCCGGCTCGCAGCGGGCCTGCTGGCCGTCGCCGGCCTGCTGGTGCTTTCGGCGTGCACCGGGCCCGCGGCCGAACCGAAGGCCACCGCGCCCGCCGCGGCGCCCGTGACCTCCGGGCCGCTCAAGGTCGCGGTGATCACGCACGGCACCGCGGGCGACGCGTTCTGGAACGTGGTCAAGAACGGGGCCGAGCAGGCGGGCAAAGACCTGGGCGTGCAAGTCGAATACGCCTCCGACGGCGACCCGGGCGCGCAGGCCAAGCTGATCGACAACGCCGTCGCGCAGCAGATCGGGGGCCTGGTCGTCTCGATGGCGAACCCGGAGGCGCTCAAACCGTCGATCGAGGCCGCGGTGCGCGCCGGCATCCCGGTGATCACCATCAACTCGGGCGAGGACAAGAGCGCCGAGTACGGCGCGCTCACCCACGTCGGCCAGAACGAGACCATCGCCGGGCAGGAAGCCGGGAAGAAGTTCAAGGAACTCGGCAAGAAGAAGCTGCTGTGCGTGATCCACGAGGCCGGCAACGTCGGGCAGGCGCAGCGTTGCGACGGCGCGAAGAGCGGCTTCGCGGGCGACGTCCAGACGCTGCAGGTGGACATCTCCAACCCCACCGACGTCGAGTCGCGCATCCGCGGCGCCGTGCAGACCGACCCGTCGATCGACGCCGTGCTGGCGCTGAACTCGCAGGTCGCGGCCCGCGCCGTGAGCGCGATCAAATCGGTGGGCTCGAAGGCGCAGGTCGGCACGTTCGACCTCAACGCCGACGTGGTGGCGGCGATCAAGGCGGGTGACGTGCTCTTCGCCGTCGACCAGCAGCAGTACGAGCAGGGCTACCTGCCGGTGGTGTACCTCAAGCTGTATCGGGACAACGGGAACGTCGTCGGCGGGGGGAAGCCGGTGCTCACCGGCCCCGACCTGGTCGACAAATCCACTGTGGACAAGGTCGGCCAGTACGTGCAAAGGGGCACCCGATGACGACCCTCGACGAGCGGCTCGTGAAGCCGCGGCTGCTGGACCGGCTCGTGGTCCGGCCGGAGATCGGCGCGCTGCTCGGCGCCGCCGTGGTGTTCCTGTTCTTCAGCCTGGTCACCGAGAAGTTCTTCAGCGCCAGCGGCGCCGCGACCTGGCTCGACGACGCGGCGACGCTCGGCATCGTGTCCGTCGCCGTGTCGCTGCTGATGATCGGCGGCGAGTTCGACCTCTCGGCCGGGGTGATGACGGCGTCGGCCTCGCTGGTCACGGCCATCCTCGCGACGCAGGCGGGCTGGAACGTCTGGCTCGCGCTGCTCGTGTCGCTGGTGTTCGCGCTGGTCGTGGGCGCGTTCAACGGCTGGCTCGTGATGAAGACGGGCCTGCCGAGCTTCATCGTCACGCTCGGCACCTTCCTGGCGTTGCAAGGCCTCAACCTCGGCGTGACGCGGCTGGTCACGGGCACCGTGCAGGTGTCGGGCATGCGCTCGACCGACGGCTACGCCTCGGCCGGGTTCGTGTTCGCGTCGACCTTCGACATCGGGGGCACGCCGTTCCAGATCTCCATCGTGTGGTGGATCGGCGTGGTCGCCGTGGCGGCGTGGCTGCTGGCGCGCACGAAGTTCGGCAACTGGATCTTCGCCGTCGGCGGCTCGGCGGCGAGCTCGCGCGCGGTCGGCGTGCCGGTGGTGCGCACGAAGATCCTGCTGTTCATGGGCACGGCGCTCGCGGCGTGGCTCGTCGGCACGATCAACATCCTGCGGTTCGCGAGCGTGCAGGCGAACCAGGGCATCGGGCTGGAGTTCCAGTACATCATCGCCGCGGTGATCGGTGGCTGCCTGCTCACGGGCGGCTTCGGCTCCGCGGTGGGCGCGGCGATCGGCGCGCTGATCTTCGGCATGGCGCGCCAGGGCATCGTGTTCGCCGGGTGGGACAGCGACTGGTTCATGCTGTTCCTCGGGATCATGCTGCTGGCCGCGGTCCTCGTCAACAACGCCTTCCGGCGGCGCGCGGAAAGGGTCCGGCGATGAACGCTCCCCTGATCGAAGTCCGGGACGTCGGCAAGCGCTACGGCAGCGTCGTGGCCCTGCGTGACGTGTCCACTGTGGTCAACGCCGGCGAGGTCACGTGCGTGCTCGGTGACAACGGGGCCGGCAAGTCCACGCTCATCAAGATCCTCGCCGGCGTGCACCAGCACGACCGCGGTGACTTCCTCGTCGAGGGCGAGCCCGTGCGGTTCACCTCACCGCGCGAGGCGCTCGACCGCGGCATCGCGACCGTGTACCAGGACCTCGCCGTGGTGCCGCTGATGAGCGTGTGGCGCAACTTCTTCCTCGGCTCCGAGCCGACGGTGGGGTTCGGCCCGTTCCGCATGCTCGACCGCCGCAAGGGCCGCGAGACGACCAAGAAGGCCCTCGCGGACATGGGCATCGACCTGCGTGACGTCGAACAGCCCGTGGGCACGCTGTCGGGTGGTGAACGGCAGTGCGTGGCCATCGCGCGGGCCGTCCACTTCGGTGCGAAGGTGCTGATCCTCGACGAACCCACGGCGGCGCTGGGTGTGAAGCAGGCCGGGGTGGTGCTCAAGTACGTGGCGCAGGCCCGCGACCGTGGCCTCGGGGTCGTGCTGATCACGCACAACCCGCACCACGCGTACCCGGTGGCGGACCGGTTCCTGCTGCTCAAACGGGGTGCCGCGCTGGGCTCGTACGAGAAGTCCGAGATCGGCATCGCGGAGCTCACGCGCCAGATGGCGGGCGGGGCGGAGCTCGAAGCACTCGAACACGAACTGCGGGCGGTGGAATCGTGAGTGCGCTGCACCGTCCACACGGGACGCTCACCGACGAGTCCGACCCGGTTCTCCTCACCCCGGAGGAGGCCGGCTGGACGTACACGGGCCTGCGCGTGCTCAAGATCGGCCGGCGCCTGCCGCGCACGATCGAGACCGGCGAGTTCGAGGCGTTCGTGCTCCCCCTGTCCGGCTCGCTCACCGTGCGCGTCGACGACGAGGAGTTCGAACTCGAGGGACGCGAGTCGGTCTTCACGCGCGTCACGGACTTCGCCTACGTGCCGCGCGACGCCGAGGTCGAGCTGACGTCGGCGACCGGCGCGGTCGTCGCGCTCCCGATGGCCCGCTGCACGCGCCGCCTCGAACCGGCGTACGGGCCCGCCGAAGACGTGCCGGTCGAGGTGCGCGGCGCGGGCCAGGCGACGCGGCAGGTCACGAACTTCGGCGTGCCCGGGGTGTGGGACCACGCCGACAAGCTCAACGCGTGCGAGCTGATCACCCCCGACGGCAACTGGTCCTCGTACCCGCCGCACAAGCACGACGAAGCGAGCGAGTGCGAGGTCGTGAACGAGGAGATCTACTACTTCCGCATCGCCGGCCGCGACGGCGTCACCCCCTCGCGCGAGGGCTTCGGCCTGCACCGCACCTACACGGCCGACGGCGAGCTGGACGAGGACGCGGCCGTGCGCGACGGCGACGTCTTCCTCATCCCGCGCGGGTACCACGGTCCGTGCGTCGCGGCGCCCGGCTACCCGATGTACTACCTCAACGTGCTGGCCGGGCCCGCCGAGGAGCGCTCCATGGCGTTCTGCGACGACCCGGCGCACGGCTGGGTCCGCGACACTTGGAAGGCGCAAGCGCAGGACCCGCGTTGCCCGGCGACGGACCACGAGGGGCGGCTCTCGCGATGAAGCTGACGACCGCGCAGGCCTTGGTGCGCTGGCTGCTCGCCCAGCGCTCCGAAACGCTCGACGGCCGGGAGGTGCCGCTGTTCCCCGGCGTGTTCGCGATCTTCGGGCACGGCAACGTCCTCGGCCTCGGCACGGCGCTCGAAGAGCACCGCGACGAGCTGCCCGTGTGGCGCGGGCACACCGAGCAGGGCATGGGCCTCGCGGCCGCCGGGTACGCGAAGGCGACGCAGCGGCGGCAGGTCGGGGTGGTGACGTCGTCGATCGGGCCGGGTGCGCTGAACCTCGTGACCGCCGCCGGCGTCGCGCACGCCAACCGGCTGCCCGTGCTGCTGCTGCCGGGTGACACGTTCGTCAACCGCGCCCCGGACCCGGTGCTGCAACAGGTGGAGCCGTTCCACGACGGTACGGCGACGGTGAACGACGCCTTCCGCGCCGTGAGCCGCTACTTCGACCGGATCACGCGGCCGGAGCAGCTGCTCGCGACGTTGCCGCAGGTCGCGCGGGTGCTCACCGATCCGGCCGACTGCGGACCGGTGACGCTCGCGCTGCCGCAGGACGTGCAAGCCGATGTGTTCGACTTCCCCGAGACCCTGTTCGAGCCGGTGACGCACCGCGTGCCGCGGCCGCGGCCGGACCGCCGGGCGGTGACGGAAGCGGCGGGGGTGCTGCGCGCCTCGCGGCGGCCGTTGCTGGTGCTGGGTGGCGGAGTGCGGTACTCGGGCGCGGGCCGGCGAGCGCTGGACTTCGCGGAGCAGCACGGGATTCCCGTCACGGAAACGACGGCGGGCCGGACGCTCGTGCCGCACGAGCACCCGCTGCACGCCGGGCCGCTGGGCATCACCGGGTCGGCGTCGGCGAACGCGCTGGCCGCCGCGGCGGACGTCGTGCTGGCCGTCGGCACGCGGCTGCAGGACTTCACCACGGCGTCGTGGACGGTGTTTTCGCCGGACCTACGGCTGGTCACGCTCAACGCGGCCGGGTTCGACGCGGTGAAGCACGGTGCGCTGGCCGTCGTCGGAGACGCGCTGGCCGGGCTGGACGACCTGACCGCGCAGCTGGAGAGCTGGCGCGTCGATCCACAGTGGACATCCCGGGCGGCCGAGGAGCGTGCCCGCTGGGACGCGCACGTCGATGCGCTGCGGGGCGCCGCGACGGAGATCCCGAGCTACGCCCAGGTCGTCGGCGTGGTGAACGACCTGTCGCGGCCGCACGACTACGTGCTGACCGCGTCGGGCGGCCTGCCCGGTGAGCTCATCGGCGGCTGGCGCGGCTCGGGCGAAGTGAGCATGGACGTGGAGTACGGCTTCTCGTGCATGGGCTACGAGCTCTCCGGTGCGTGGGGCGCGGCGATGGCCCACCCCGGGCTGGTGACCACGCTGCTCGGCGACGGCTCGTACCTGATGCTGAACTCCGATCTGTTCTCCGCGGCGTTCGCGGGCCACCCGTTCGTCGCGGTGGTCTGCGACAACGACGGGTACGCCGTGATCGCGCGCCTGCAGCAGGGCCAGGGTGGCAAGCCGTTCAACAACTTCTACGCCGATGTCCGCACCACGCACACGGCGGCGCCGCGGGTGGACTTCGCGCGGCACGCGGAAGCGTTGGGCTGCACGGCCTTCTCGGCGACCTCCGTTGCCGAGCTGCGGGACGCGTACGCCAAGGCGCGCGCGGCGGCCGTCGCGGAGAACCGGCCCGCGGTGGTCGTGGTCCGCACGCTGCCCGCGGCCTGGACGGAAGCGGGCGCGTGGTGGGAGGTCGGCGTGCCGGAGCACCTCGCGGGCCGGCCGGAGTTCGACGCCGGCAAGCGGGGACAGGTGCGGTACCTCGGCCGTTAGCGCAGGGCGGCGTCGAGCCAGGGCTTCAGGACCGGCAGCACGGCTTTCGCCTGCATGGCGCCCAGGTGGTCGAGGCCGTCGAGCAGCGCGACGGTCCAGCCGCCGGCTTCGAGGGCTTCGCGGTTGCGCACGAGCGGGCCGGCGAGGTCGACGGTGACGCCACCCCAGCGTTCGCCGTACTCGATGCGGTCCTCGGTGCCCGCGAAGCACAACCGCGGGACCTTCACCTGCGCCGGGTGATCGTCGAATCCGCGCAGGGCTTCGTACAGCGTGACGAACTGCCGGGTCTGCGCCGTGGACAGGGTGAAGTCGGCGGAGTCCCAGTCGCCCGGGGTGGCGGCGCCGCCTTCGGTGCGGGGCATCTCGTGGGTGGCTCGGGTGACCGCGAGCATTTCGGCGTACGGGCCGTCGAGCGGCGGGTAGCCGCCCATCGCCAGCGCCGTGAGGCGGTCGGTGCGCAGCGCCAGCTGCAGCCCGGAGAGCGCGAGCCAGGAGTAGCCGTAGTACGCGAACTCCCCGGCGCCGGCCGCCGTCGCGATCGCGAGCAGGTCTTCCGAGACGGCGTCGGGGGTGAGGGTGTCCGGGCGCGGGTGGGCGAGCGTGTGGCCTTCGTAGTCGAACGCGATGACGCGGAAGCCGGTGAGGCCGTCGACGAGGGAGCGGCCCAGTGCCGGGTCGGCGCCCCACTGGCGCATCGTCTCCGCCTGCTCGCCTTCGGCCTGGCGCGGGTTCACGGGCAGGAGCACTGCCGGTCCGTCGCCGTGGACCTCGACGTCGATCGTGGTGCCGCCGGGCAGCTCGACCATGTCGTCCCCCATCTCTTTACAGCGTAATGTGATGGCGGCGACGATACTTTACGCCTTACGGAGTTGTCGAGTCACTTGCCGAGGAGCCGGCGGATCTCCTGCACTGCCGCACGGCCGGCGCGGTTGGCGCCGACGGTGCTCGCCGACGGCCCGTAGCCCACGAGGTGCAGGCGCGGTTCGGCGACGACGCGCGTGCCGTCCATGCGGATGCCGCCGCCGGACGCGCGCAGGTGCAGCGGTGCGAGGTGATCGAGGGACGCGCGGAAGCCGGTGGCCCACAGGATCAGGTCCGCGGGCTCGAAGGTGCCGTCGGCCCACCCGACGCCGTCGGGCACGAGGTGGTCGAACATCGGCTTGCGGTCCAGGTAACCGGCGGCCTGCGCGGCGCGGACCTCCGGCGTCACGGCGAGGTCGGTGACGCTCACGACGCTCTGCGGGGGCAGGCCCTCGCGCACGCGCTCGTCGACCTTCGCGACGGCCTGGCGGCCCCAGTCCTCGCTGAAGTCCTGGTCGCGCCACACCGGCGGGCGGCGGGTGACCCACGTCGTCGACTTCGCGACGGGCCCGATCTCCATGAGCAGCTGCACGGCCGACGTGCCGCCGCCGACCACGACCACCCGGCGGCCGCGGAACTGCTCGGCGCCGGTGTAGTCGGCGGTGTGCAGCTGACGGCCGCGGAAGGTCTCCTGGCCCGGGTAGTGCGGCCAGAACGGCCGGTCCCACGTGCCCGTCGCGCTCACGACGGCGCGCGCGGCCCACGTCTCGGCGGGCGTTTCGACGAGCAGGCGCTCGCCTTCAGCGCGAACGGCCGTCACGTCCACGGGCCGGTGCACGGGCAGGTCGAAGGTCTTCTCGAAGCGCCCGAAGTACTCGGAAACGACCTCGCTGGCCGGGCGGCTGGTGTCGGGCGTGCCGAACGCCATCCCGGGCAGGTCGTGGATGCCGTGGACCTTGCCCACGACCAGCGACGGCCAGCGGTACTGCCACGCGCCGCCGGGCCGTTTGCCGTGGTCGAGCACGACGAAGCCGGTCTCGTTGGCGAACCCCGCGCGGCGCAGGTGGTACGCCGCCGACAGGCCCGCCTGCCCGGCCCCGATCACCACCACGTCGGTCTCGTGATCCGCAGTCATACAACGTTCAACGAAATCGGTGATCGCGTATTTCGAGCGGTGACTCACACGGCGACGCGGTTGCGCCCGGCGTCCTTGGCCCGGTAAAGCGCGGCGTCGGCGGAGCGCAGCACCTTTTCGAGGGTGTCGCCGGAGCCCGGGTAGCCCGCGACCCCGACCGAGACGGACAGCCCCGCGATCTCGCTCGCGCCGCCGACGACCAGGCGCAGCTCCCCCACCGCGACACGCACGCGTTCGGCGATGGCGAGCACGTGCGGCCCGGCGGTGTCGGGCAGCAGGACGACGAACTCCTCGCCGCCGAAGCGTCCGACGGTGTCGGTCTGGCGCACGGCGTCCTCGATCGCCACGGCGACGGCGGCCAGGACCTCGTCGCCGGTGAGGTGGCCGTAGGTGTCGTTGATGCGCTTGAAGTGGTCGAGGTCGATCATCAGCACGGCGAACTCACCGCCGCGGCGGGCGCGGGTGAACTCGCGCGAAGCGAGCACGTGCCAGCCGGCGGTGTTGAGCAGGCCCGTTTTTTCGTCCGTCACGGCGGCGACCTGGAGCTGCTGCTTGAGGAGCAGGTAGCGGTGCAGCAGCAGGAGGGGCGCGACGACGAACACCACCAGCACGGGCTGCGCGACGAGCGCGAGGGCGGCCAGGCCGCCGAGGCACAGCGTCGCGAACTCGAACGCGTTGTCCTCCCACGTTCCGATGAGGTCCGCGGACTGCCGGCTGCCGGTGTACAGGTAGATCCCCGCCGCGACGAGCGCCGTGTTCACCGCCTCGAACACGGCCGCCGCGATGCCCAGCGCGAGGACGCCGTGCCAGGTGTTGAGCGTGGCGTCGTTGAGGTGGTCGACGGTGAGGATCGCCGACGCGGCGAAGCAGCTGAGCATCGCCCACGCGGTGCTGGCGGCGAACCGGTGCGCGGGTCTCGTGCGGACGTTGCGCCACACCCGCAGCCACAGGTGCAGGTACAGCACCAGCGCGAGCACCGCCACCCACGCCGGCGGCAGCAGGAACGCACCGGCGAGGTACCAGACGGACGTGACGTTGATGTGCGTCTGGCCGCTCATCCACCGGCGCAACCGCTCGCTGCGGCGTGACATCTCCGCCTGGCCGACCCCGAGGACCACCAGCGCGGCGAACCAGCCGAACTGGACCGCACCACCGAAGTCGACGACCATCGCGGTGACGGTGGCGGCCACCGCGGCCACTTCGGTGACCAACGCGTACCCGATCCACCGCGTGCGGGCCACCGACCACATCGCCCACCGCGCCGGCCAGCCACGCCACGCCACGAGCGCACCCCGGACCCCTGGGGGGCCAGCACCCTGCATCGTGGACGCCCCCACACGAGTCAGCCGACGAGGTGGCCCAGGGTAGCCGCTCACCCCGACGTGGTGCCCGGACCGGGGGATTTCCCACACGGCCTCTGCCCGCCGGTCATGACGGGAGTAGAGCGGTGGGGCAGTTTTGTGAGGTAGTGGGGTGGATGCCGTCGTTCGGGTGTGCGCCTTTGCTGCCAGTCGTTGGCGACGAGCAGCGGCTGGGTGAGTTGGGCGGGTGAATGTGCGGCGGTCGCCGGGGTCGGCCGAGTTGGGCGGAGGTTGGAGGCGGCCGCTGGATCGGTCGCTGCGGGCGAGCGCGTTGGTCGCGGCGGCCGATGGCTGCGGGCATTCCGCGGCAGTCTCGATCCAGTGGGAGCCCGCCGCCGATCAACCCTTCACCGGCCCGCAACTCGACCCGCTCACCCGCGGATGCGTGGGGTTGTCCACAGGGTTGCCGAGTTGTGGATGAATCGGGCCTGTTGGCCTTGAGCACCGGGGTTTGTGGACTGGGCCGATTGAATCGAGATGGGCACGCCCCCAAGGGAGGGCGGGTTTCCGCGCCAGAATCGATTCGATCGAATGCCGCACGCCCCGCCGATGCCGCGGGTCCGGCACCATCGCCAGGTGTTTGCGCAGGTCACCCGCCCATCCAGGGCGCACCGTCCACCGCCATCAGCGAGGCACAACAGGGATCAGGCACGATGACGCAGCGGGCACGGCTCTCACACGATCATGGGACTTCGACGCTCGCATGATCAACAGAGACCATGACCGCCCTGCGTCCAGGGCCACCCGACTTTGCCGGAACCCTGTCTGGTGAGGGCGGGCCGGTCTTCCGGCGCGGCTGCTCGCAGCAGCTCAGACCGGTGTTCGAGCGTGGCGTTCCCTGGGTACAGCCGAGGGCTGGACACGGGCTGTGTTGTGGCGGCGCGGGCCAGTTTCATGCGCAGCTTTCCGGGACATGCGCCAAACGCACAGCGAGCCGGGCTCGAGCGCAGCGTCACCGGGCCGCGCCGCAACGAGTGGTCGTTGCCAACCGCAAGCAGAGTGCGCCGGGAGCAACCGCAGCGTGCCGGGGTGCGGAAGCGGGCGTTCCCAGCCGCAAGCGTGAGGCAGTGCGCGCCGGACGCAGGCGGGCATCGAGAGGCGGGCGTCAAAAGGCGAGAGGTCGTAGCCAGTCGCAGGCATGAAACAGTGCGCCGAGCTCAAGCGCAGCCGTGGGCCGCAGGTGCACAACCGCCGACGGGCGCCCGGTGGGGGCGGCCCGTCGGCGACTGGAAAGACCCTTCGAAGCGGTGCGCGTCAGCGTTTGCGGACCGCGCGGATGATCATGAGGATCACGAAGAGCACGGCGGCGCCGGCGGCGACGGGGATGAGGCGTTTGGCCACCGACTGCCCGGCGTAGTCCAGGAGGTCGATCGCTTCGGTTTCGCCCGTGGAGCCGCCCGCGGGGACGCTGCGGAGCTGCGGCTTGGGGGCGGTTTCGGTGGCGTCGGCGGCTGACTGTTCGGCCAGGTCGCCGGTTGCGGCGGCTTCTTCCGAGGCCGCGGCGGCGGAACCAGCAGCACCGGCAGCCGGGGCCGCGGGAGCCTCCGGGGCGGGCTTCAGGGAGTTCGCCAGGTTGTCGGCGAAGGTGTCCAGGATCTTGCCGCCCACCTCGGAGATCAGGCCGCGGCCGAACTGCGCCGGGCGGCCCGTGATGGCGATGTCGCTGGCCACGTCGCCGTGGGTGCCGCCGTCGTCGGTGGGGCGGAGGGTGACGGTGACGGTGGCGGCCGCGGTGCCGCCGCCGCGGGAGTCCTTGCCGGACGCCTTGATGACGACCTTGCGGGCCGCTTCGTCCTTTTCGAGGAACTCGCCGGAGCCCTTGTACAGCAGGGAAATCGGGCCGAGCTTGACCTTCACCGTGCCCGTGAAGGAGTCCCCCTCCACCTTCGTGAGCGTGGCCCCCGGCATGCACGGGGCGACGCGCTCCGGGTCGATGACGGCCTGCCAGACCTCCTCCAGCGGTGCCGGAACGGTGAATTCGTGGTCGAGCCGCACGGGCCGACCTCCTCTCCTGCGTCGAGCGGGCAAAACCGTTGAGGCCCACCTTACGGCTGTGGCAGCCGGAAGGTGGGCCTCGTGCCGGATCAGGCTCCGACGGCGGCCGCGAGAGCGCGGCCCGTCAGCACCCTCGCGAGGTGCTGGCGGTACTCGACGTCGGAGTTGCCGTCGGCGGCCGGACTGGTGCCGTCGGCGGCGTGGGCGGCGGCCGCGCGGATCACGTCCGCGCTGGCCGAAGCGCCGACCAGCGCCTGCTCCACGGCGGTGGCCCGCACCGGGGTGGAGCCCATGTTCGTCAGCGCGACGCGGGCCTCCTCGATCACGCCGCCTTCGGTGCGGACGGTGACGCCCACCGCGACCATCGACCAGGCCTGCGCGACCCGGTTGAACTTCTCGTAGTGCGCGCTCCAGCCCGTGTGCTTGGGCAGCCGCACCTCCACGAGCAGTTCGTCGGGCTCCAGCACCGTCGTGAAGAAGTCCTGGAAGAACTCCGCCGCCGGCACCGTGCGCCGTCCCTTCGGGCCCTCGATGACCAGGGTGCCGTCCAGCGCCAGCACCGTCGCCGGCAGGTCACCCGCCGGGTCGGCGTGCGCCAGCGAGCCGCCGAACGTGCCGACGTGGCGCACCTGCGGGTCCGCCACCGTGTCGGTCGCCTCCTTGACCAGGGCGGCGTGTTCGGCGACCAGCGCGTCGCGCTGCACGTCGTAGTGCGTGGTCATCGCGCCGATCACGAGGTCGTCGCCGTCCTCGCGCACACCGCGCATCTCCGCGACCTTGCGCAGGTCCACGATCGTGGTCGGCGCGGCCAGGCGCATCCGCAGCACCGGGAGCAGGCTCTGCCCGCCCGCCAGCACCTTGGCGTCCTCGCCCGCCGCCGCGAGCGCCTGCACTGCTTCGTCCACACTGGACGGAGCCACGTACTCGAACGGGGCCGGGATCACTGGGCACCTCCGGAGGTGTCGATCGAACCGAGGCCACCACCGGCCTCCGAGCCGGCTCCCCCGGCTGCCGTGGTTCCGTGCTGGATGGCGTGCCACACGCGCATCGGCGTCAACGGCATCTCGATGTCGTTCACCCCGAAGTGGCGCACGGCGTCGACCACCGCGTTGACCACCGCCGGCGTCGAGGCGATCGTGCCCGCCTCGCCGACGCCCTTGGCGCCCAGCGGGTTCGTCGTCGACGGCGTCTCGGTGCGCGCCGTGGTGAACGACGGCAGGTCGGCCGCCGACGGCAGCAGGTAGTCGGCGAACGTGCCCGTGGTGAGCGTGCCGCTCTCGTCGTGCACGGCTTCCTCGAACAGCGCCTGCGCGATGCCCTGCGCGAGCCCGCCGTGCACCTGGCCCTCCACGATCAGCGGGTTCACGACCACGCCGACGTCGTCCACGCAGACGTACGAGCGCAGTTTGATCCAGCCCGTCTCGGTGTCCACCTCGGCCGCGCACAGGTGCGTGCCGTGCGGGAACGAGAAGTTCTCCGGGTCGAACGTGGCGTCGGAATCGAGCGACGGCTCGACCCCGTCCGGCAGGTCGTGCGCGGCGAACACCGCGAGCGCGACGTCCTGCAACGTCGTCGACGAGTCGGTGCCCTTCACGGTGAACTTGCCACCCGCGAACTCGAGGTCGTCCTCGGCGCACTCGAGCATGTGCGCGGCGATCGGCTTGGCCTTCGCGATCACCTTCTCGGCGGCCTTGATGACGGCGATGCCGCCGACCACCAGTGAGCGCGAGCCGTAGGTGTCCATCCCCTTGTGCGAGGACTGCGTGTCGCCGTGCAGGATCTCGACGTCCTCGAACGGGACACCCAGCTGGTCGGCCACGATCTGGCTCCACGCCGTCTCGTGCCCCTGGCCGTGCGCGGAGGCACCGCTGGTGACCTCGACCTTGCCGGTCGGCAGCATGCGCATCGACGCGTACTCCCAGCCACCGGCTCCGTAGTCCAGCGAGCCGAGCACCCGCGACGGCGCGAGGCCGCACATCTCCGTGAACGTGGAGATGCCGATGCCGAGCTGTACCGGGTCACCCGAATCGCGCCGCTGCTGCTGCTCGCGCCGCAGGCCGTCGTAGTCGAAGAGTTCCTTGGCCTTCGCGGTGGCGGCTTCGTAGTTGCCCGAGTCGTAGGTCAGCCCGGCCACCGTGGTGAACGGGAACTCCTCGTGCTTGATCCAGTTCTTCTCGCGCACCTCCATCGGGTCCATGCCGAGCTCGTCGGCGAGCTCGTCCATGATCCGCTCGATGGCGAACGTCGCTTCCGGTCGCCCGGCGCCGCGGTAGGCGTCGGTGATCGTGGTGGTGGTGAACACGTTCGTGCACGCGAAGTGGTAGGCCGGGAACTTGTAGATGGCGTTGAACATGAACGCGCCGAGGATCGGTACCCCGGGACCGACGAGTCCGTTGTAGGCGCCCATGTCGGCGAGCAGCTCGACCTTGAGCCCGGTGACGGTGCCGTCGGCGTTGGCGGAGATCGTGATGTCCTGGATCTGGTCACGGCCGTGGTGCGCCGTGAGGATCGACTCGGACCGCGATTCGTTCCACTTCACCGGTTTCCCGAGCTTCTGCGCCACGAGGACGGTCATCATCTCCTCGGGCAGCACGCCGATCTTGCCGCCGAAGCCGCCGCCGACGTCGGGCGCGATCACGCGCACCTTGTGCTCCGGCAGACCCAGCGTCATCGACGTCATCACCCGCAGGATGTGCGGGATCTGCGTCGCCGACCACATCGTCAGCTGCGTGCTCGTCGGGTCGACCACGCACGCGCGCGGCTCCATGAACGCCGGGATCAGCCGCTGCTGGCGGAACCGGCGCTTGAGCACGATCTCCGACGACGAGATGGCGTCCTCGACGTTGCCGCCGGTGCCCGCCTCGCCCGAGTCGAACGCCCAGAACGCGTTCTTGTTGGTGCCCAGGTCCTCGTGCACGAGCGGCGCGCCCTCGGCGAGCGCGGCCTCCATGTCGAGAACCACGGGCAGCTCGTCGTAGTCGACCTCGATGGCTTCGAGCGCGTCGTGGGCCTCGCCCGCGCTGCGAGCGGCGACCACTGCGATGCCTTCACCGGCGAAGTTGACCTGGCCGTCGGCCAGCACTGGCCGGCGCGGGGACTTCATGTCCGGCGTGATCGGCCACGCGCACGGCATGCCGATCGAACCGTCCGGGTCCAGGTCCTTGGCGGTGAAGACGGCGACGACGCCGGGCGCCTGCTTGGCCGCCGTGGTGTCGATCGACGTGATCTTCGCGTGCGCCATCGGGCTGCGCAGCACCGCGAGGTGCAGCATGCCCGGGAGCACGATGTTGTCGGTCCAGCGGGTGCGGCCGGTGATGAGCCGCTCGTCTTCCTTGCGGCGACGGGACTTCCCGACTTCGGGTTCGATCGTGGCGGTCATCACTCACCACCCACGCCGACGTGCTTGATCTGTTCGGCCGCGGGTCCGGCGCCCGGGCTCATGTGCTTCGCGGCGTCGCGCACGGCGCGCACGATGTTCTGGTAACCCGTGCAGCGGCACAGGTTCCCCTCGAGTCCTTCGCGGACGGCGTGCTCGTCCGGGTCGGGGTTGTCGGCCAGCAGGTCGATGGCTTGCATGATCATGCCGGGCGTGCAGAACCCGCACTGCAGGGCGTGGTTGTCGTGGAACGCCTGCTGCACGGGGTGGAGCTGCCCGTCGCGCGCGAGCCCCTCGACCGTCGTGACCTCGCTGCCGTCAGCCTGGACGGCGAGCATGGAACAGGACTTCACGCTGTGCCCGTCGAGGTGAACGGTGCAGGCGCCGCAGTTGCTGGTGTCGCAACCGACAACAGTGCCTGTTTTGCCGACCCGTTCCCGTAGGTAGTGGACGAGCAGCGTACGGGGCTCCACTTCATCGGTGTACTTCGTGCCGTCGACAGTGACGGTGATGCGCATGAAAGGCCTCCAAGAGCAAATGCCCGCCTGACCCTGGTGGGGGCCGGCGGGCCGGTTCGGGAACGGCCAAGGCGCGATCGTGATCGGCCTCACAGGCGAGCCTGCTACTCCTTTCACGCGCGGACAAGTCCTGATGTCGCACATCCCGGCCTTGCTCCCGCATCTGCACGAATATTCACGAAGGATTTCCGCAGATGCGGACCTCCGTCCGGGTGATTTTTCAGCCCGGCGCGAAGATCGGCCGCGTCTCAGGTGGACGGTCGCGGCAAGGTCGTCTTCCGCCTGGACGTCGGGATTCCCGGCAATTCGTTCACTTCGGCGGTGATCGACGGCAGCTCCCGGGGTTTCGCAGCCGCAGATCCCGGTCCACTGTGGCCAGTACTCCGCACTTGCGCCACGAAGTGTGATTCTTTCCCGCAGTTACGAGTTCACGGCAAAGGTCCCGCACTCCTTCCGGAGCGCGGGACCTTTTCACGGCGGACTCAGCTGTGGATGCGCCCCGACAACGCGGCGAGCCGGCGGCCCGTGCCGCTCCAGCGCAGCGCGATGATCTCGGCCGCGATGGACACCGCGGTTTCCTCGGGCGTGCGGGCACCCAGGTCGAGGCCGATGGGCGACGAGAGGCGCTCCAGCTCCGCCTCCGTGAGCCCGGCCTCGCGCAGGCGCGCGAAGCGGTCGTCGTGCGTCTTGCGGGAGCCCATGGCGCCCACGTAGCCGACGTCGAGGCGCAGCGCGACCTCCAGCAGCGGCACGTCGAACTTCGGGTCGTGCGTGAGCACGGCGATCGCGGTGCGGCTGTCGATCCGGCCGGCCTCGGACTCCGCGGTGAGGTAGCGGTGCGGCCAGTCGACGACGACCTCGTGGGCGTCGGGGAACCGGCTGCTGGTGGCGAACACGGGCCGCGCGTCGCACACCGTGACCTGGTAACCGAGGTAGGAACCCATGCGCGCCATGGCGGCGGCGAAGTCGATGGCGCCGAACACGAGCAGCCGCGGCGGCGGCTCGAACGAGTTCACGAACACAGCCATGCCTTCGCCGCGGCGCTGGCCGTCCGGGCCGTAGTGCAGCGTGCCGGTGCGCCCGGACGCGAGCAGGCCGCGCGCGTCGTCGGCCACGGCGTCGTCCATCCGCGACGAACCGAGCGAACCCTCGGCGCGGTCGGGCCACACGACCATGCGCTCGCCGACCAGGCCGGGCGTCTCGTGCTCGATGATGGTCACGATGGCGACCGGTTCACCGCTGCGCACGGATGCCACGACCTTGTCCAGCTCCGGCATCGACTCGCGGTCCAGGTGCTCCACGTAGATGTCGATGATCCCGCCGCAGGTCAGGCCCACCGCGAACGCGTCGTCGTCGGTCACGCCGTAGCGCTGCAGCACGGGCTTGCGATCGGCGACCACTTCCTGCGCCAGCTCGTAGACGGCGCCCTCGACGCACCCGCCGGAGACGCTCCCGGCAACGGTTCCGTCCGGTGCCACCACCATCGACGCGCCCGGTGACCGCGGGGCCGACGAGAACGTGGCCACCACGGTGCCGAGGCCGACAGTCTCACCTGCCTGCCAGCGGCGGTACACGTCGTCCAGTACGTCACGCATCGGTCATCTCCCCGAGCAGTTGTTCCAACGTCGCCAGGCTGTGCCCTGCCAGCAACCGGTCGATGTGGGGCAGAGCGGCCACGATGCCGGACTGGACCGGTGCGTAGCCCTCCCGCCCCGCGTGCGGATTCACCCAGAATACGGCGTGCGCGAGCCGGCGTAACCGGCCGAGCTGTTCGGACAGCAGGCTGACGTCCCCGCGTTCCCAGCCGTCGGAGAACACCACGACCACCGAGCGCCGCGCGATCCCGCGCTGGCCCCAGCGGTCGAGGAACACCCGCAGCGTCTCGCCGAGCCGCGTCCCACCGGCGAAATCGGGCACGGCGCCGCCGGCGGCGAGCATCGCCTGTTCCGGATCGCGCTGCCGCAGCTGGCGCGACACGCGCGTCATGCGCGTGCCCAGCGTGAAGGTCTCGACGCTCGCCGGCGCGGACCTCGTGAGGACGTGGGCGAAGCGCAGGAGCGCGTCGGCGTACGGGCTCATCGAGCCGGAGACGTCGATCAGCAGCACCACGCGCCGCGGTCTGGTCCCACGGCGGCTGTGGACGAGGCGGACGGGCTCACCGCCGTCCGCGAGCATGGCGCGCAGCGTGCGCGAGGGGTCCAGCCGGCCCCGGCGAGCCGGTCTCCGGCGCGCCGCGCGGCGGGCCGGAGGCACGGGTTTCAGCGTGGCCAGGAGTTCGCGCAGGTGCTCGCGTTCGGCCTTGGTGAGCTCGGAGAGGTCGCGGTGGCGCAGCACTTCGTGGTCACTCGCGGCGACCCTGAGGGTGTCGGGGCTGTCCTCGCCCTCGGAGCTGCCCTCCGCGTTCGCGGAGAGCGGAGCGATGCGCGCGCGCTTTTGTGCCGGCGCGCCCGATTTGCCCCGGGGTGTGTCGTCGGCGTCGAACCAGCGTGCGAAGGCTTCCTCGTAGCGCGGCAGGTCGTCGGGATCGGAGCACAGCGTGAGCCGGCCGGCCCAGTAGAGCTGCGTGGACTCCGAGATGTCCACCTCCGCCACCGCCGCCAGGTACGCCTGCACGCGCCGCGCGTCACACGCGACCCCCGCCTCCCGCAGGGCCGCCGCGAACCCGGCGAACCCCGCCAGCGGATCGGCGACTTCGGTGTTCATACCCCCATTGTGCAACGAATCCGGCCCGGCCCGCTTCGCGATCACCGAGTGCGCACGCCGCCCCTCCCCTGCGGCGGCGCGCGCACTCGACGGCTCCACGCAGCGGCCGACCCAAGGTAGCGGGAGGGTGGGCGCGCGGAGGCTCTCGGAAAAGGCTGGTGGTGTGGGCGAAGTGCCCTGGCGCCTGGCGACCGGCGCTCAGGCGGTGCGTGACCGGGTCAGCGCACGGGGAAGACCGCGCCGGCACGGTCGGAATCGGTCATCCGCACGGTCTTCCTCCTCTCGGCTGCTGCTGTCTTGGTGACGCCGAAAGCATGACTCGCGAGGCGTGGTCCGGTCAACGCAATTACCTCGGGTGTCCACAGTGGACGGGTTCGGCCGGGAACCCCGGAGTTCCCGGGTACCGAGCGGGGGCGCACAGCCGAGCCGCGACGGCGAAACCCGCCGCGCCGACGGCGGACGGGAAGCTCGCTGCCGTCGGGAAGTGTGCGGCACGTCGCCCGGTCCGCCTGAGCGGCCGTGCCGACCGCGGCACTCGGGTGGGAGTGGCGTTCAGCACCCGAAGTTGCCCACGCCCGCGGTGCGGGTCAGGAGAAGAGCGTGTCCAGCTTCGCGCGGACGCGATCGAGGTCCTCGCTGTACTTCAGGACCGCGCCGAGGGTGCGGGCGGCGGTCGCGGCGTCCAGTTCGTCCCGGTTGAGGGCGAGCAGGGCGCGGGCCCAGTCGAGGGATTCGGCGACGCCCGGGGGTTTGAGCAGGTCCATCTCGCGGAGGCGGTGGACGGCGTCGGCGACCTGGCGGGCGAGCGTTTCGCCGATGCCGGGGATGCGGCGGCGCAGGATGGTGATCTCTCGGGCCAGGTCGGGGTGCTCGAGCCAGTGGTAGAGGCAGCGGCGCTTGAGGGCATCGTGGACTTCGCGGGTCCGGTTCGAAGTGAGGACCACGAGCGGCGGCTGGGTGGCGCGCACCTCCCCGTACTCGGGGATCGTGACGGTGTACTCGTCGAGCAGCTGGAGCAGGAAGGCTTCGAACTCGTCGTCGGCGCGGTCGATCTCGTCGACGAGCAGCACGCAGGGCGCGGTGGTCAGCGCCTGCAGCAGCGGGCGCGCGAGCAGGAACCGCTCGGTGTACAACGACCGCTCGGCCGTGTCGGCGTCGAGCCGGCCGCCCTCGGCGGCTTCCAGAGCGCGCAGGTGCAGGAGCTGGCGGGGGAAGTCCCACTCGTAGAGGGCCTGCGCGGCGTCGATGCCCTCGTGGCACTGCAGGCGCACGAGCGGCAGGTCGAGCGCGGCCGACAGCGCGAGCGCCAGCGAGGTCTTGCCGGTGCCCGGCTCGCCTTCGCAGAACAGGGGGCGGCGCAGCCGCAGGGCGAGGAAACCCGCCGTCGCCAAGCCCTCGTCGGCGAGGTACCCGGTGGCGTCGAGCGCGGCGGTGAGCTCTTCGGGCGAGGCGAGGGACTCGGTCACGCCCCTGATCGTAGAGCCCGACCGCGGTTTTTCGCCCGTCATCCCGGCGTTCCCGGGGTCCGGCCCAGGTCAGCGGGCCGATCGACGTCCCGGCCGCTGCCCAGGTCGCCGCACTCCACGAATTCGACCCCTTCACGGCCGCGCAACCAGTCGCGCGCCCCGCGGTCGCCCTGAGCCGACTCGGCGATCTCGGTCCACCAGCGCCGGCCGAACACCACCGGGTGCCCGGGCACGCCGTCGTAGGCCGCCCGCCGCACCGCCGTCGGGGACGCGCCGGCCGCCACGCGCGCGAGGGCCGCGGCCGGCACCCACGGCAGGTCGACGAGGTGCACCAGCACCGCGACGGTCTCCTCCGGCGCCGACCGGTCCAGCGCCATCAGCCCGGCCCGCAGCGACGCGCCCATGCCGCCTTCCCAGCCCTCGGCGTAGATCGCCTGGCCGGGATCGGGCAGCAACGCCCGCACGTCGTCGGCCGCCGCTCCCACGACCACGCGCACCGGCCCGCAGCCGGCGTCGGTGAGCGTGCGCAAGGCCCGCCGCACGAGGGGTTCGCCGTCCAGCTCGACCAGCGCCTTGGGCCCGCCGAAGCGCCGTCCCGCGCCGGCGGCCAGCAACAGCCCCGCGACCCCGTCAGCCACGAGCGACCTTCGAGACGGACACCGCGAGATCGGCCGCGATGGCGCCGGCGGTTTCGAGCAGCGGGGGCACGAGGTCGGTGCGGACCAGATCGATCGGCGTGCGGCTGGCGTGGGTGGAGATGTTGACGGCGGCCACCGCGCGGCCGAGGCGGTCGCGGATCGGCGCCGCGACGGAACGCAGGCCTTCTTCGAGTTCCTGGTCGACCATCGCCCAGCCCTGCTCGGCGACCTTGGCGAGCTCCGCCTGCAGCGCGGCGCGCTCGGTGAGCGTGTGGGTCGTGAGCCGGTCGAAGTCCGCGACCATCAGGTACGCCTCGAACTCCGCCGGGGACATGTCGGCGAGCAGCACGTGGCCCATCGACGTGGCGTAGGCCGGGAAGCGCGTGCCGACGTTGATGCTCACGGTCATGATCCGCGACACCGCGACGCGCGCGACGTACACGATGTCCGGCGGCTCCAGCACCGACACCGAGCTGGATTCGCGCACCTGCGCGGAAAGCCGCTCGAGGTGCGGCTGCGCGATCTCCGACAGCGACATGCTCGACAGGTACGCGTACCCGAGGTCGAGCACCCGTGCCGTCAGCGAGAAGTACTTGCCGTCCGTGCGGACGTAGCCCAAGTCCACGAGCGTGAGCAGGAACCGGCGAGCCGCGGCCCGGGTCAGCCCGGTGATCCGCGCGACGTCGCTGAGCGTCGGGTGCGGTGCCTCGGCACTGAACGCCTTGATCACCGCGAGCCCGCGCTCCAGCGACTGCACGTGGTGCGCGCCGCGTTCGACCGGATCGTCGGAGTCCATGACGCGAACCCTATCCGGCGTCGGGGACCTGCGCCGTCGGCTCGCCGAGTTCGGCCAGCGTGCGCTGGGCGATCGCCATCGCCGTGTTGGCCGCGGGCACTCCCGCGTAGACACCCGTGTGCATCAGCACCTCGCGGATCTCCGCGGCGGTGAGGCCGTTGCGGATCGCCGCGCGGACGTGCATCGCGAGCTCGTCGTGGCAGTGCAGCGCGGTGAGCGTGGCCAGGGTGATGCAGCTGCGGGTTTTGCGGTCCAGACCATCGCGGGTCCAGATCGAACCCCACGCCGTTTCCGTGATGTACTCCTGGAACGGCTTGCTGAACTCGGTGGTCCGGGCCGTCGCGCGGTCCACGTGCTCGTCGCCGAGGACTTCGCGGCGCACCTTCATGCCCGCTTCGTACCGTTCGCCGGTCACTGCGCTCCTTCCGTGATGTGCCGCAGGATCAGCCGCGTGAACTCCTCCGGCTGTTCGTAACTGCCCAGGTGCGCCGCCGAAGCGACGACTTCGAGCCGCGCGCCGGGCACGCCTTCGGCGATGAGCGTGCCGTGGGGGTCCGGCGGGGTCGCGGGATCGTCGGCACCCGCGATGACGAGCGTCGGCAGGCTGATCTTCGGCAGCTCGGCGAGCAGGTCCATCCGCTCGATCACGCCGCAGCAGGCGGCGTACCCCTCGTCCGGGCAGTCCTCCATCATCCGGCGCAGGAACGCGACCTGGTCGGGGTGCGCCTGCACGTACGCCGGCGTGACCCAGCGCCCGACGCCGGCCTCGGCGACGACCGCCGTGCCCTCGGCGCGCACCAGGCGCGCCCGGTCCGCCCACATCTCCGGCGGCCCGAGCTTCGCCGACGTGCAGCACAACGTGAGGCTCCGCAGCCGTTCGGGCGCGTGGATCCCGAGCCACATGCCGGTCATCCCGCCGAGCGAGAGCCCGACGAGGTGCGCCTGGTCGACACCCAGGTCGTCGAGCAGCGCCACGACGTCGCCGCCGAGGTCGCTCAGTTCGTACGGCCCGTCCGGCACCGGCGAGGCACCGTGGCCGCGCGTGTCGTACCGCACGACCCGGTAGCCGCGCTCGACGAGCGGCGCCACCTGCGGCTCCCACATGCGGTGATCGCTGCCGATCGAGTTGGAGAACACCACCACCGGGCCGTCGTCGCGACCTTCGACGACCCGGTGCACCCGCACACTCACTGCGCTACACCCTCCGAAATGGACACTGCGGACACCTGCCCCGCCGAACCGCGGTCAGAGCTGGAAGAACACCGTCTCGCCGTCACCCTGCAGCCGCACGTCGAAGCGGTAGCCGTCGTCGGTCTTCTTCGCCACCAGCGTGTCCCGGCGCTCGGCCGGCACGCTCGCCAGCACCGCGTCGCCCGAGTTGTCCTGGTCTTCGAAGTAGATCCGCGTGACCACCCGGTTGAGCAGACCGCGCGCGAAGACCGACACGTCGATGTGTCGCGCCTGCTCGCCCTGTTCACCGGGCAGCACACCCGGCAGCAGCGTGAGGATGCGGTATTCGCCGTTCTCGTCGGTGGGGCACCGGCCGAACGCGCGGAAACCCGACTCGCTGCGGCCCCGCGGGTCGTCCGGGTGGTCGAACCCGCCCTGCGGGTCGGCCTGCCAGGTCTCGATCATCGCGTCCGGCACCACCGCGCCGGCGCCGTCGGTCACCGTGCCGCGGATCCAGAACGCGCCCTCGGTGCCCTCAGGCACCACGAACGGCCCGTCTTCCCACGGCAGCCCGATCGACAGGTACGGCCCGACGGTCTGCGACGGCGTCGTGAGCAACTCGCTCATCAGTCCTCGTCCTCCTCGTCCTCGAACACCGACTGCTCGCGACCCCGCACGACGATGTCGAAGTCGAACGCCATCGCCCACTCCGGCACCGTGCGCTCCAGGTTGAAGCGGGAGATCATGCGCTCGCGGGCCTTCTCGTCGGGGATCGAATTGAAGATCGGGTCCTGCGAGAAGAGCGGGTCGTCCGGGAAGTACATCTGCGTGACCAGCCGCTGCGTGAACGCCGAGCCGAACACGGAGAAGTGGATGTGCGCGGGGCGCCAGGCGTTGTCGTGGTTCTTCCACGGGTACGCGCCGGGCTTGATGGTGGTGAACTCGTAGCGCCCGTCGTCGTCGGTCAGCGCGCGGCCGAGCCCGTCGAAGTTCGGGTCGATCGGCGACGGCCAGCGGTCGCCGGTGTGGCGGTAGCGCCCGCCGGCGTTGGCCTGCCAGATCTCGACGAGCGAGTTGCGGATCGGGCGCCCGTCACCGTCGAGGAGCCGGCCGCTGACGATGATGCGCTGGCCCTGCGGCTCGCCCTCGTGCTGGCGCGTGAGGTCGTTGTCGAGTTCGCCGAGCCGGCCGGGGCCGAGCAGCGGACCCGTGACCTCGGTCAGCATCTGCGGGAGCAGGACCAGCGGCTGCGAGGGGTGGCGCAGCTTCGTGGACCGGTAACCCTGGTAGTCCAGTGGAGCGTTCGTCTCCTCCGGCTCCCGCGGATAGCGGGGCAGGCGGAGATCGGTGGGTGAGGCCACGGTTCCTCCGTATTCGATCAGCGGTGTTCGATCACTGGCGTTCGATGACGACGGCGAGCCCCTGGCCCACGCCGATGCAGATCGCGGCGACGCCGTAGCGCCCGCCCGTCTGCTGCAGCCGGTAGGCGAGCGTGCCGAGGATCCGGCCGCCGGACGCGCCGAGCGGGTGCCCGATCGCGATGGCCCCGCCGTGGACGTTCACGAGCTCGGGGTCGAGCTCCTTCCAGTCCTTGAGGCACGCCAGCGACTGCGCGGCGAACGCCTCGTTGAGCTCGACGGCCGCCACGTCGTCCCAGCCGATGCCCGCGCGCTCCAGCGCGATCTCCGCCGCGCGCACCGGGCCGATGCCGAAGACGTTCGGGTCGACGCCCGCGGCCCCGCGGCCGGCGATGCGGGCCAGCGGCGCCTTGCCGAGCCGCTTGCCCGCGGCCTCGTCGCCGAGGAGCAGCGCCGACGCGCCGTCGTTGATCGGCGAGGAGTTGCCGGCCGTGACGGTGCCTCCGTCGCGCTTGAACGCCGGCTTCAGCTTGGCCAGCTTCTCCATGGTGGAGTCGGGCCGGATGCCCTCGTCGCGGGTGAGCTCGACCCCCTCGACGGGCACGACGTGGTTGTCGTAGAAGCCCTCGTCCCACGCGCGGGCCGCGTTGACGTGGCTGCGCACCGCGAACTCGTCCTGCTCCTCGCGGCTGATGCCGTAGCGCTGCGCGAGGTACTCGGTGGAGTCACCGTTGGAGATCACGTACTCCTCCGGCATGGCCGGGTTGACCATGCGCCAGCCGAGCGCGGAGTTGTACAGCGTCTGGTTGGCGGCCGGGAACGCCTTGTCCGGCTTGGCCATCACGAGCGGCGCGCGGCTCATGGACTCCACGCCGCCGGCGGCGATGAGCGACGCGTCGCCCACCTGGATCGTGCGGCTCGCCTGCATCACGGCGTCGAGCCCCGACCCGCACAGGCGGTTGAGCGTGCCACCCGGCACCGACGTCGGCCAGCCGGCGAGCAGCGTGGCCATGCGCGCCACGTTGCGGTTGTCCTCGCCGGCACCGTTGGCGTCGCCGAAGAGCACCTCGTCCACAGTGGACGGATCGAGGTCGTTGCGCGCGGCGAGCGAGCGCAGCACGGTCGCCGCGAGGTCGTCAGGTCGCACCTTCGACAGCGCGCCGCCGTGACGGCCGAACGGGGTGCGGATCGCGTCGAACAGGAAAACGTCGCTCATTCGCCGGCCTTCTTCAGTTCGCGGAGCAGGGTCAGTTCCTTCTCGGTGGGCGCCGGGGTCGTCTTGAGGTCCGCCGCCGCCTTCAGTTTCCACCCGGTGGCCGCCACGACCTGCTCCAGCTCCACCCCTGGGTGCAGCTCGGTGAGCGTGAGCTCGGAGGTCTCGGGGTCCGGCCGCATGATGCCGAGGTCGGTGATGACCAGCGTCGGGCCCGCGCCGCGCAGGCCGAGCTTCTCGCGGTCGCCCTTGCCCCTGCCGTGGCCGAACGAGGTGATGAAGTCGACCTTGTCCACGAACGCGCGCGGGCTCTGCCGCAGCACGACGAACACCTCCTTGCAGGAGGCGGCGATCTCCGGAGCGCCGCCCGCACCGGGGAGGCGGACCTTCGGGTCGTGGTAGTCGGTGCCGATGACCGTGGTGTTGATGTTGCCGAACTTGTCGAGCTGCGCGGCGCCGAGGAAACCGACGTCGATGCGGCCGGGCTGCAGCCAGTAGTTGAAGACCTCGGGCACGCTCACCACGGCGTCGGCGGTGTCGGCCAGCTCGCCGTCGCCGATCGACAGCGGCAGGCGGGTGGGCTTGGCGCCCAGGCAGCCCGATTCGTAGATCAGGGTGAGGTTCGGCGCGTGCGTGCGCCGCGCCAGGTTCGCCGCGGTGCTCGGCAGGCCGATGCCCACGAAGCACGACGTGCCCTCGTGCAGGGCGCGCGCCGCGGCGACGCTCATCATCTCGTCGGCGGTGTACTCGCTCATGCCTTCACCCCGGTCAGCTCGTTCAGCCACTTGGTGAACTCCTCGCGGTCACGCCCGATCGGGTCCCACGCCTGGTAGGCCGAGTTGTCGCGCTCGTAGTACCCCGCCGCGTACGACGGCTTCGCGCCACCGGGCGCCTCGGCCACGGCCGTGACGGCCCACGTCGGCAGCACGACCGCGCCCGGCCGCGGCTCCAGCTCGTCGACGACCTCCTCGACCGTGACCAGCGACCGCTTCGCCGCCAGCACCGCCTCCTTCTGCACGCCCGCGATGCCCCACAGCTGCACGTTGCCCGCGCGGTCGGCGCGCTGGGCGTGGATGATCGTGACGTCGGGGTTCAGCGCCGGCACGGCCGTGAGCTGCTCGCCGGTGAACGGGCAGGTGATCGGCTTGATCGTGTCCGTCTGCGCCGGCAGGTCCGTGCCCGTGTACCCGCGCAGCACCGCGAACGGCAGGCCGGACGCACCGGCGACGTAGCGGTTGGCCATGCCCGCGTGGCTGTGCTCCTCGATCTCCAGCGGCACCGGCCAGCCGTGCTGCACGGCGTCGCGGAACCGGTGCAGCGACCCGACACCCGGGTTGCCGCCCCACGAGAAGATCAGCTTGCTCGCGCAGCCCGCGCCGATCAGCTGGTCGTACACGATGTCGGGGGTCATCCGCACCAGCGTGAGGTTCTTGCGCCCCTGCCGGATGATCTCGTGCCCGGCCTCGACCGGGATGAGGTGCGTAAAACCCTCGAGCGCGACGGTGTCCCCGTCGTGGACCAGCTCGGCGACCGCCTCGCCGAGCGACAGCACCCTAGCCATCGCGAGCCTTTCCGTGTGGACCCCGTGGTCCCGGTCGTCTGACAAGTACTGGGAAGCACTGAACATGCGCTGAACGCGGATCGCAAGCCTCAAGTGTTCGGATCGCGCACACAAGTTCTTGATAAGAACATAGCACGAGCGGGGCCGGTGAGGCGAGAGCCGAGCCGACCCGGACGAACGAAAAGCCCCCTCCCCCGGGACGACCGGGAAAGGGGGCTTCGGAGGTGACCGCGGAGCTACTCCTTCATGCCGCTCGCCGCGATCCCGCGGACGATGAACCGCTGTGCCACCAGGAACATCGCCACCAGCGGCGCGATGGTCACGAGCGCGCCGGCGAAGAGCGCCGGCAGGTTGATCGTCTGCGCGGTGAGGAACGTCGAGAGCGCGATCTGGGCCGTCCACGACGACGGGTCCTGCCCGATGACCAGTGGCCACAGGAAGGAGTTCCAGCTCTCGATGAACATCAGCGCCCCGAGCGAGGCGATCATCGCGCCGGAGTTGGGCAGCACGAGCCGGCGGTACACGCCCAGGTAACCGAGCCCGTCGAGCCGGCCCGCCTCCTCGATCTCCGCCGGGAACCGCAGGTAGAAGTTGCGGAACAGGATCACGGTGAACGCGCTGAACAAGTTCGGCGCGATGATGCCCCACTCCGTGTTCACCCCGCCCATCGCGCCGACCACCACGAACGTCGGCACGAACGTCACCGACTGCGGGATCATCAACGTCACCAGCACGTAGGTGAACACCGCGCGCCGCCCCGGCACGTCGATCCGCGCGAGCGCGTACCCCGCCATCGAGCCGAACATCGTGCCCACCGGCGCCGTGACCACGGCGATCACCAGCGAGTTGAGCAGCGCGTGGCCCATCGGCACCGACGGGTCGGCGAACAGGTCGCCGAAGTTCACCCACGACAGCGGGTCCGGCAGCCAGGACCACTCGGGCGACGCGACCTGTGCCCGGGTCATCAGGGCGTTGCGCACCATGATGTAGAACGGCAGCAGGAAGATCAGCACCAGCACACCGGCGAGCAAGTACTTCGGGACCCGGCCCCAGCCGCCCGAGCGCTCGCGCACCTTCGCCGGCACCACCGGCGCGTTCCCGGTCAGCACGGCCATGTCAGTCCTTCTTCCCGAAGCCGACGAACTTCCCCTGCAGCAACGTGATCGCCACGATGATCACGGTGAGCAGGAAGGCGCCCGCGGAACCGACGCCGTAGTTCTGGTCGCCCAGCGCGGAGTCGTAGAGGTACACCAGCGGCGGTTTCACCGGCGCGGTCGCCGTGCCCGTGAGCCCGGTGCCGAACAGGTTGTAGAACTCGTCGAACGCCTGGAACGCCGCGATGAGGATGAGCAGCAGCACCGCCACCGACGTGTTCCGCAGCTGCGGCAACGTGATGTAGCGGAACGCCTGCCACTTCGACGTGCCGTCGAGCTCACCCGCTTCGTAGAGCGACGGCGAGATCGCCTGCAGCCCGGCGAGGAACAGGATCATGTACAGCCCGACCTGCAGCCACAGCCGCAACGTGACCACCGCGACCCAGTAGACCGGCGGGCTCGTCTGCGACAGCCACGGCACGGGGTCGGTGCCGAACAACCCGCCGAGCGCGTTCGCCACGCCGGAGGGCAGGCCGTTGAACAGCGCCATCTTCCACACCAGGGCGGCGACCACGTACGACACCGCGCCCGGGATGAGGAACACCGTGCGGAAGAACGCCTTGCCGCGCCGGATGCTGTTGACCAGCACGGCCAGCCCGAGCGACGCGGCGAACGTGACCGGCACGATGAAGACCGTGAACAGCGCGATGATCAGCAGCGAATCGCGGAAGGCGGAGTCGGACAACAGGAACGTGTAGTTGTCGAGGCCGATCCACTTGCCCAGCGAGATCGTGCCGCGCGCGTCGTTGAACGAAAGCAGGAAGCTCCACGCGATCGCGACGTACTTGAACACGCCGAGCCCGACCACCACCGGCGCGGTGAGCACCGTGAACGCGCCGATCGCGCGCCAGTCCACCCGCCGGCGGCGGCGCCTCGCGGGCGCCGCCGCACGGGAGGTCTTCGGCGACCGGACCACTGTGGACGAGACAGCCATGTCAGGCGAGCTGCTTGTCGACTTCGGACTGGGCCCTCTTCGCCGCGTCGCCGAGTTCGGCGGCGGGGTCGGCCTGGCCGTTGGCGATCTTCGTGGCCGCCTGCAGGAACAGCGTCGCCGACGCCTTGTTCCACAGGCCCGAGTACGACAGCCCGTTCTGCTGCGAGATCGTGACGGCGTCCTTGGCCGGGCCGCTGGAGAACTCGGTCGTCTGCGCCGCGACCTCCTTGCGCGCCGGGATGTGGAAGCCGTACTTGACGCACCAGTCCTTCTGCAGGTCCGCCTGCTGGATCCACAGCCAGTTGATGAACTTCTTGGCGGCGTCGAGGTTCTCGCTCTTCGCGTTGGCCAGCTGGTACCAGCCGCCGACGCGCGCGACCGACCGGCCCGAGTCGCCGAACTTCGGCCACGGCACGACGCCGAAGTCGTCGCCCACGGCCTTCTTGATGTCCGGCAGCGACCACAGGCCGCCCCACTGCATCGCGGTGGCGCTGTCGGCGAACGCGCCCGGGTCGGACCAGTCGGTGGGGTAGCCCTGCAGCAGGCCGCCGGTGTCGTGCAGCTGCTTGAGCCCGGCGATCGCGGCGATCGCCTCCGGCGTGGCGAACGAGACCTTCTTGCCGCTCGGGTCGAAGAAGTCGGCGCCCGACGACCACAGCAGCAGCGTCGCCGCTTCGCCCACCCCGTCGGTGCCGACGTAGAGGCCCTTCTGCTTGCCGGTGGTCAGTTTCCGCGTCGCGTCGAGGAGTTCGGCGAACGTGGTCGGCGGCTTCACGCCCGCGGCCTGCAGCACGCTCTTGCGGTAGTACAGCATCATGACGTCGTCGATCGTCTTGACGCCGTAGATCTTGCCGTCGACGGTCGCGGTGTCCAGCGCGGCCTTGGAGAAGTCGCCCTTGACCGGGTCGACGATGTCGTCGAGCGGTGCCAGCAAGCCGTTCTTGACGTTCTGGTACCGGAAATCGCCGATCTCGAACAGGTCGGGCGCGTCGGCGGTGAGCAGGGCCGAGTTGAGCTTCGTCTCGTAGTCACCGGCGATCCAGCTGACCTTGATCGCGATGTCCGGGTTGGCCTTGGTGAACTCCTGCGCGTAGCGCTGCACGGCCTGCTGCGTGCCCGATTCGCCGTACGCGTGGTACCACTGGTTGAGCGTGACCTTGGCCCCGCCCGCGGCGCCGGAGTTCTTGTTCAGCGGGTCGGAGGTGCAGCCCGCCAGGGCGGCTCCCCCGGCGAACAGCACGGAGCCGACGAGGAAGCTCCTGCGCGACAACGATGGGGACAGGGCCATGTGACTTCTCCTCACAAGCGGTCGGACACGAAAAGACTCTGAACGGCGACAGCGGCGGCGCCCCGTGCCCACTCCTCGAACGGCAGCGGCCGGATCACCAGGCCGCATCGCGAGGCACTGCCGAAGGCCTGCTCCGCGAACGTGCGGCGGATCTGTTCCTCGAAGAGGTCGTAGGTGGCCACACCCTCGCCCGAGACGACGATGCGTTCCGGGCCGAAGAGGTTGACCAGCGCGCCGAGACCGAGGCCGATCGCGTGGCCCGCGTTCGCGAACACGGCCCGCAGCGGCTCGTCCCCGGCCCGCGCCCGCGCGACGGCTTCGGCCAGCGTCAGCGCCGGGTCGTTCGCGGCCCGGCGTGCGCTCGCGACGATCGCTTCGGTCGACGCGATCGCCTCCACGCAGCCCGTGCCACCGCAGTGGCAGGCCGGGCCGTCGGCGCCCATGCCGGCGACCGGGACGTGCCCGATCTCGCCGGCCACCCCGTGCGCGCCGCCGACGAGCCGGCCGTCGAGCACGAGCGCGCTCCCTATGCCGGTGCCGACGGTGACCAGCGCGAACGACGCGGCACCGACGCCTTCGCCGAACCACTGCTCGGCGACGGTCAGCGCCTTCACGTCGTTCTCGAGCGTGGTCGCGAGCCCGGTGCTGTCCTCGAGCAGTTCGGCCAGCGGCACGTCGCGCCACCCGAGGAACGGTGAGTAGCGCACGAGACCGGAGTCGCGGTCGACGTCGCCGGATACGGCGACGCCCAGGCAGTAGGCCCGGTCGCGGAAGCTCGTCGCGCCGTCGGGCGCCGAGCCGGCCAGCAGCTCGGCGACGAGGTCGGTGAGCGCGCGCACGACGTGGTCCACGTCGTGGCTGGTCAGCGCGTGGTGCTTCGCGACGCGGATCTGCGCCTGCAGGTCGGTGACCACGCCGATGAGGTCGTCGCCGGTGATCTTGACGCCGATGAAGTACTCGCGGTCGGGCCGGATGGCGAGCGGGCTCGCGGGGCGGCCCGCGCCCGGCGCCGTGCGTTCGGCGGAGGCGAGCTCTTCGAGGTAACCGGCTTCGATGAACGGGCGCGCGGCCTTCGTGACGGCCGCGGACGACAGGCCCGTGCGGCGGGCGACGTCCACGCGGCTGACCGGACCCTGGGTCAGCACCGTGGTGAACACGGTGGCCGCGGCGGGACTCGTGATCGGCGCCCTTGCCGGTGCACTGCGTGGCATGCGCGGAACCGTACGACGGATAAATTAACTTCGTCAAGAATTTATTTTTCCGCTGGTCATCCCTACGCTCGGGAGTCATGTCCGTGGAATTCGACGTCGATCACCGGCTGTGGCTGCTTCGTACCCGAGACTCGGCGTACGCCTTCCGCCTCGACGAGGCCGACCGGCCGCGGCACGTGCACTGGGGCCCGCCTCTCACGCTCGAGCAGGCCACCCGGATCGCGCCGCGCCCCAACCCCGTCGCCTCGAGCTTCGACGAACCGCTCGACGACCGGCCGGAACTCGCAACGGAAGGCGGCGCGTTCTTCGGCGTCGCCGGCCTGTCCGTGCGGTTCGCCGACGGCACGCAGGCTCTGGAGTGGACGTACGCGGGACACGACACGCAGGACGGGCTCGTCGTGCGGCTGCGCGACCGGCACTACCCGCTGGAAGCCGAGCTGCACTACCGCGTCCGCGGCGAAGCCGTCGAACGCCACGCGGTCCTGCGCAACACCGGCAGCGAGCCGATCCGCTTGCTGCGCACGGATTCCGCGGCCTGGACGCTGCCCCGCCGCGACGGTTACCGGATCAGCCACACCACGGGCGCGTGGAGCGCGGAAGCCGGGCTGCTGCGCGAAAACCTGCCCACCGGCGAAACGACGCTGACGAGCCGGCGCGGGGTTTCCGGGCACCAGGCCAATCCGTGGGTGATGCTCGACGACGGCACGGCCACCGAGACCCGCGGCGAAGTCTGGAGCACCGCACTGGCGTGGAGCGGCAGCTGGCGCATCACGGTCGAGCGCTCGCACACCGGGCGCGTCACGTGGACCGGCGGGTTCGGCCACGAAGGCGTGCAGTGGCGGCTCGAACCCGGCGAAACGTGGGAGACGCCCGTGTTCGCCGGGCTCTACACGGCGGGCGGATTCGGTGGTGCGAGCCGGAAGTGGCACGCCTACGTGCGCGATTTCGTGCTGCCGCACCCGGAAGAGCTGCGGCCCGTCGTCTACAACTCGTGGGAGGCCACCGGCTGGGACGTCGACGAACCCGGCCAGCTGCGGCTCGCCGCGATCGCCGCCGGAGCGGGCGCGGAGCTGTTCGTGGTGGACGACGGCTGGTTCGGCGCGCGCACCGGTGACACCGCGGGTCTCGGCGACTGGACCGTGAACCGCGACCGCTTCCCCGCCGGGCTCGGCCCGCTCGTGGCCGAGGTGCACCGGCTCGGGATGGGGTTCGGGCTGTGGGTCGAGCCGGAGATGGTGAACCCCGACAGCGACCTCTACCGCGAGCACCCGGACTGGGTGCTGGCCATGGCGCACCGCGGCCGGACGACGCTGCGCAACCAGCTCGTGCTCGACTTCGGCCGTCCCGAGGTCGCGGACTGGGCGTACAAGTGGCTGCACCGGCTCGTCGCCGAGCACGGCATCGACTACCTCAAGTGGGACATGAACCGCGCGTTCACCGAGGCCGGCCGCCCCGGCGACGGCGATCCGGGGCGCGTGTGGGTCGAGCACGTGCGCGCGGTCCACGGCGTGCTCGACCGGCTGCGCGCCGACCACCCGGGGCTGCGGATCCAGGCGTGCGCGGGCGGCGGCGGGCGCACGGACCTCGGGATCCTGGCGCGCACCGACGAGATCTGGGCCTCGGACAACACCGACGCCTTCGACCGCGTGAAGATCCAGCACGGGTTTTCGCAGGTGCTGCCCGCCGGCGTGATGGCCGCGTGGGTCACCGACAGCCCGAACCCCCTGACCGGCCGCGAGGCGCCGCTGGAGTTCCGGTTCCACGTCGCGATGGCCGGTGTGCTCGGGCTCGGTGGCGATCTCACCAAGTGGACCGCGGACGAACTGCGCCGCACGGCTGAGCTCGTGGCTCTGTACAAGGAGATCCGGCCCGTCGTGCAGCACGGCACGGCCTACCGGCTGGCCGATCCGGCCGTTTCCCCGCTGACCGCGGTGCAGTACGTGCTCGGCGAAGACGTGGTGGTGCTCTTCGCGCGACGGCCGCACGACCACGGCCGGCCGATCGTCACGCCCGTGCTGCAAGGGCTCGACGCGGCCGCTGTTTACCACGATGTGGGAACCGGCGCGGTGCACCACGGCGCGGTGCTGCTGACCCACGGCCTGCCGATCACGCTGACCGGCAGCGGAGCCGCGAGCGCCCTCGTGCGGCTGCGGCGGGAACCTCGCTAACGGGGCCCGTTCCCCACTAGGCTTCGCGCATGTCCGATCGCCCTCTCATCGTTGTGACGCGCTGGATTCCCGACGACGCGGTGAAGGTGCTCGCCGAAGCCGGCGAAGTGCGCGTGTCCGAACTCGACCGTCCGCTCACGCCCGGAGAACTGCGGTCCTTCGTGGCCGGCGCGACGGCGATCGTTTCGATGCTGCACGACCGGATCGACGCGTCGGTGGCCGAAGCCGCCGGGCCGCGGCTGGCCGTGGTGGCGAACGTCGCCGTGGGCTACGACAACGTCGACGTGCCCGCGCTGGCCTCCCGCGGGGTCACGGTCACCAACACCCCGGGCGTGCTGACGGACGCGACGGCGGACCTCGCGTTCGGCCTGCTGCTGGCCGTCACGCGCCGGCTCGGCGAAGGCGAGCGGTTGCTGCGGGCCCGCGAGCCGTGGTCGTTCCACCTCGGGTTCCTGCTCGGGTCCGGCTTGCAGGGCAAGACGCTCGGGGTCGTCGGGCTCGGCCAGATCGGCCGTGCCGTAGCCGACCGCGCGGCGGCGTTCGGGCTGCGGATCGTCTACTCGGGACGGTCAGCGAAGCCGGATTTCGCCGGTGAGTTCGTGTCTTTCGAGGACCTGCTGCGCCGATCGGACTTCGTGTCGCTGCACTGCCCGCTCACGCCGGAGACGCGCCACCTGATCGGCGCGGAAGCGCTGCGGGCCATGAAACCCACCGCGTACCTCGTGAACACCACGCGCGGGCCGGTCGTCGACGAGGCCGCGCTGGCCGACGCGCTCGAAGCCGGCGAGATCGCGGGCGCCGCGCTGGACGTGTTCGAGCACGAGCCCGACGTCGAACCGCGGCTGCTGGCGCGCGACGACGTCGTGGTCACGCCCCACCTCGGCTCGGCGACAGTCGAGACGCGCACCGCGATGGCCGTGCTGGCCGCCCGAAACGTGACCTCGGTACTCGCCGGGGCCGCTCCGCTGACGGAGGTAGCACCGTGACCCGTGTCGTCATCGCCCCCGACAAGTTCAAGGGCAGCCTCACCGCGGTCGAGGCCGCCGAGGCGATCGCCCTCGGCGTGCGCGACGCACTGCCCGACGCCGAGGTCTCCGCCTGCCCGGTCGCCGACGGCGGCGAGGGCACGCTCGAGGTGCTCGAGAACGCGGGCGGCGAGCTGATCCGCGTGCGCGTGCGCGGCCCGCTCGACGAACAGGTCGACGCCCGGTACGTGGTGCTCGACGGCACGGCCTACATCGAGTCGGCGCGCGCGTGCGGCATCGAGTTCGTGACGCCGACTCCGGAGACCTCGCTGGCCGCCCACACGTGGGGCGTCGGCGAGCTCCTGGCCGACGCGCTCGCGCGCGGGGCGACGCGGCTCGTGCTGACCGTCGGCGGCACCGCGAGCACCGACGGCGGTGCCGGGATGCTGGCCGCGCTCGACGCCGGGGTGTTCGACGCGTTCGACGCCCCCATCGGACTCGGCGGCGGCACGCTGGCGCGCGTCGCGAAGGTCGAGCTGGAGCCGGCGCACGAACGGCTGGGCGCGGTCCCCGTGACGGTCGCGACGGACGTGACCAACCCGCTCGTCGGCCCCCAGGGCGCGGCGGCGGTGTTCGGACCGCAGAAGGGCGCCCGCCTGGAAGAGGTGACCGAACTCGACGCGGCGCTCGGGCGCTGGGCTCAGGTTCTGGTGAACGCCGGCGCACCGGACGTCTCGGCGGTCCCCGGCGCGGGCGCCGGCGGCGGCGTCGCGGGCGGCGCCATCGCGGGCCTCGGCGCGACGGTCGCGTCGGGCTTCGACCTCATCGCCGGTCTCACCGGCGTCGACGGTGCACTGCAGGGTGCGGACCTCGTCATCACCGGCGAAGGGTCCCTCGACTCCCAGAGCCTGTCCGGCAAGGCCCCGGCCGGCATCGCCGCCAGGGCGAGCCGCGCGGGCGTGCCCCTGATGGTCCTGGCCGGGCGCATCCAGCTCGACGCCGCCGAGCTCGCCGGCCTGGGCGTGGTGGGCAGCAGCGCGCTCATCGACCACGCACCGTCGCTGGACCACGCGCGCACCCACGCGGCCGAACTCCTGCGCGCCCGCGCGGGCGACCTCGTCCGGACCTGGGCCGGCAGCCGCACCGCGGCCCAGTGAAGACCCAGTGAAGTCCCGGTGAGTCCGGGTCACGGGCGCACCGCGGATCGGCGGGACCCACGCGACCCCGCCGGCCGCCGGGTCAGCACACGTGGACCTGCCCCGCCCCGGGGAACCCGGAGCGGGGCGCGAAGGGACGAGGCGTCCGGCAGCACGACGGTGGTCTGCCGGCGCCCTCGGGCGACCGCGCGGTCAGTCGGTCTTCTGCGGCAGCACCGCGAAGGCGACGTCGCCGGTTTCGTCCTGCTGGACGTCGAGGACCTTGTCGTCGAGGAGGGCAGCGGCCTGGGGCTCGAGGAAGACCTTCGCGCCGCCGTCGGTACCCACGACGCGGTCGCCGTCCTGCGGAGCCGGAGCGACGGACAGCGCGAGCTGCGCGCCCTCCTCCTCCATGCTCTGCAGCGCGAACCGCAGCCCGCTGTCCTCGGCGCCCTGTTGAGCCGTCAGCGCGGAGATCGCCTCGGCAGCGGCTTCGGTCACGGTCAGCATCGTTCGGCCTTCCCTTCGTCGCGGTCGGTTGCGATGGTTTTTCACGCTAAGGGCGGTGCTCCGACAGCGCAGCGTGAGCGGGGCACCTGGGGGAAAGCCGTGGGACCGGTCACAAACACGTTTGAAATCCGGGCGATCTGCCCATAGGCGAGCGCCGGTGGGGAATAGACCACCTCACCGCCGAGGTTGCAGCTGTCGGCGGGATCACAGATCTTCAGCTGGTTCAACAGGTTCACAAGTTTGTGAAGCCAAGGTAGCGTGAGGATCATGACCACCACCAGGTGGACGCCCCGGCAGCCGCTCTTCAACCACGACCCGCGACAGCCCGCGCACCACGACCACGAACTCGGCGGACACGCCGCGTGGTACCTCGTCGCAGGCGCCGTCACGACCGGCGTGCAGGCCGTGCTCTTCCTCGCCCTTCGCTCCGAGCTCGGTTCGCAGTGGGCGAACCTGGTGGCCATCGCGCTCACGACCGTCGGCAACACGGAGTTCCACCGCCGCGTCACCTTCGCCGGCCGCGCCAGCAAGGCCGGTCAGCGCCACCTCCAGGACCTCCTGACGTTCGCCTTCTACGCCGGCTACGGCTCGCTCGTGCTCGCCGGCCTCGGCGCCGTGGTCAGCCACCCGACGGCCGGAGAGGAGACGGTGAGCCTGCTGGCCGCCAGCTTCTTCGGCGGGCTGGTCCGGTTCGTCGTGCTGCGCTGGTGGGTCTTCGCGCACCGCAAGGGCGCCGAGCGCGACTAATCTCCGATTCGTGTCGGACGAGAAGATCGGGCCGCATGACGGCGGTAGTGAGCCCGACTACCGGTTCACCCTGGCCAACGAGCGCACCTTCCTCGCGTGGCTGCGCACCGCACTGGGCCTGCTCGCGGGCGGCGTCGCGGTCCACCAGCTCGTGCCGCGGCCCGTCGCGGCGAGCTCCGTGCTCGCCGGGCTCTGCGTGCTGCTCGCGGCGATCCTCGCGGCCGCCGCGTACCCGCGCTGGCGCCGCGTGCAGGTCGCCATGCGCGCCGGGGAACCGCTGCCGCGCAGCGCGATGATCGTGGTCCTGACCGGAGGCGTGTTCGGGCTCATGGCGGCCGCCGTGGTGCTCGTGGTCCTGTCGTGAACGGCGCCCAGGCCGAGCGCACGGGCCTCGCGTGGCGCCGTACGACACTCTCCGCGACCGCGTGCACCGTGTTCCTCCTGGGCGCCGCGGTGCGCAACGAAGGCGCGTGGGACTTCGTCCCGGTGGGGCTCGCGGCGCTCACCGCACTGGCCCTCGCGGTGGTCGGCCGGCACCGGGAACGATCACTCCGAACCGATCCCGAACCGACCGCGCTGAAACCTGTTCTACCCGCGATGGTGGCCACCCTCTGTTGCGCTACAGCGGTGTCACTCTTCGTGACGTACTGAGTGGACAGTCCGCACATTCTGCGAGCCGGGATTCGTACTGTGCGTTGGCTGGTCTCGTTTTCATCAAGACCATTGCTGCGTACGGGGTATTCGTAGTTGAAATCTGGACTGTCAGCCCGTGACCTGCTTAAGGTTACGGAGCGTCGCATCGGGAGCGGCGACTACCCGATCAATCGGAGTAGCTGCGACCGCAAGATCACAGATTGTTGACCCCAAGACCGCGACGGTCGCAGGGTCGCCGGGGAGACGACCATGACAGCACCGTCGAAGCCAGCTCGCTCCGAAACCGCCGCGGATGAAGGCGACGTCCCGGGTTACGTGGCACCCGAGACGCTGCCGCGGCCGAGCGGACGGCTGACCAAGGAAGACCTCGACCCGCTCGTGCTGGCCGCCGGGCGGGGCGACGAGCGCGCGATCACCGAACTGCTGCACGTGTTGCGTCCCGTGGTCGCCCGCTACTGCCGGGCCCGCATGGGCGGGCGCGACCTGTCCTACCTGTCGGCCGACGACGTGGCCCAGGACGTGAGCATGGCCGTGCTGAAGGCCCTGCCCGACTACCAGGACCGCGGCGGCTCGTTCCTCTACCTCGTGCACGCCATCGCGGCGAACAAGGTCGCCGACGCGTACCGCGCCGTGGCGCGGGACCGCTCCGAGCCGGTGCCCGAACTGCCGGAGCGGCCGCTGGTGGGCAACGAGCCCGAGTCGTATGCGCTGCGGCTCGACCTCGGCTCCCGCCTGCAGGAGATGCTCACGCGGCTCGCACCTCTGCAGCAGGAAATCCTGACCCTGCGGATCATCGTGGGCCTGTCGGCGAACGAGACGGCCGAGACGCTGGGCATCTCCGCGGGCAACGTCCGCGTGACGCAGCACCGCGCGCTGACCAAACTGCGCGAGATGATCCGGGGCCAGGAGTTCTAGCCAGGCCGGCTAACCACCCAGTCCGTACACGCGCTTCGCCGTGTGCTCGAAGACGTCGAGCCGCTCCGGGTCCGTCAGCGGGCCCGTGAGGGACACCGCCGCGTCCAGCACGACCTCGTAGGCCGCCGCCAGCTCGCACACGGGCCAGTCGGTGCCGAAGAGCACTCGGTCCGCGCCGAACGACGCGATGACGTGGTCGGCGTAGCGGTGCAGGTGCCCGACCTGCCACTGCGCCCAGTCGGCCTCCGTGACGAGCCCGGAAAGCTTGCACGCCACGTTGTCGCGCGCGGCGAGCGACGCGATCCCGTCGGCCCACGGCTGCCACTCCCCCGCCGCGATGGGCGGCTTCGCGGCGTGGTCCAGCACCAGGCGCAGCTCGGGCAGCTGCTCGGCCACCTTGCGCGCCGAAGCCACTTGCGCGGGCGCCACCAGCAGGTCGTAGACCAATCCCGCGGCGCCGACCGCCGCCAGCCCGCGCAGCACGTCCGGGCGCAGCAGCCACTCCGGGTCCGCCTCGTCCTCGACCTGGTGGCGGATGCCGACGAGCGGCCCCAGCTCCGCCAGCCGCGCCAGCCGGTCCGCGACGTCGGGCGCCGTGAGGTCGACCCAGCCCACCACCCCGGCGATCACGTCTTCGCCCGCCGCGGTGGCGAGGAACTCTTCCGTTTCGCCCTGGTCCGGGACGGTCTGGACGAGCACCGTCGCGTGGACGCCCGCCGCGTGCGTCACCGCGCGCAGATCGTCCACTGTGTACGGACGGCGGATCGGGGCCAGCGCCTCACCGGCGAGCCACGGGTAGTCCCGGCGGGCCGGATCCCACAGGTGGTGGTGCGCGTCGATCACTGCGGTCCTCCAGAGGTCACGGGCCGGCCGGCGACGGCGTCCGCGCGCAGCAGGCCGGCGTCGACGAGATCGGTCCACAGTACGGCGGGGACGGCGGCGGCCGCGCGCCGCACGTTCAACGCCACCTGGCCCGCGTCGTGCGCGCCGACGACCACGGACACCACGGCCGGGTGCGCGGCGGGCAGCGCGAGCGCGGCCTCCGGCAGCTCGACGCCGTGGCGCCGGCAGATCTCCGCGATCCGCCGCGCCTTCGCCACCAGCTCCGCCGGGGCGGCCGCGTAGTCGTAGGTCCCGCCGGGTTCGGCGGTGGCCAGGATGCCCGCGTTGAAAACCCCGCCCGCGACCACCCCGACACCGCGGTCGAGGCACTGCGGCAGCAGGTCGTCGAGCGCCGGCTGGTTGAGCAGCGTGTAGCGCCCGGCCATGAGCACGTGGTCGAGGTCGAACCGGCGGACGAACTCGGTGAGCATCGGCGTCTGGTTCATCCCGGCGCCGATCGCGCCGACCACCCCCTGCTCGCGCAGCTCCAGCAGCGCCGGGAACGCGCCGGTCACGGCTTCCTCGAAGTGGTCGTCCGGATCGTGCACGTACGCGATGTCGATGCGGTCGAGCCCGAGCCGCGTGAGGCTGTCCTCGAGCGAGCGCAGCACGCCGTCGCGGCTGAAGTCCCACCGGCGCCGGTAGGTGGCCGGCACGTCGAAACCCTGGTCGTCGCGCTCGCCCGGCGCGGCCGCGCGCGGTTCCAGCACCCGCCCGACCTTGGTGGAGAGCACGTACTCCGCGCGCGGGTAGGCCGCGAGCGCCTTGCCGAGCCGCCGTTCCGAAAGCCCGAGGCCGTAGTGCGGCGCGGTGTCGAAGTAGCGGATTCCTTCGGCCCAGGCGCACCGCACGGTCGCTTCCGCGGTCTCGTCGTCGATGGCGTGGTACAGGTTGCCCAGCTGCGCGCCTCCGAGCCCCAGCGGGGAAAGCTCCACGGTCACTCCTTCCCCGGCAGTTCCCACACGAGCCCGAGGGCCGTGGAGGTGCTGCCGCGGTCGTCGTCGGTGTCGAGCAGCTGGTTGATGCGCGCTTGCCAGGCGAGGTCGGCCGGGTCACCGGCCAGCGCGGCTTTCATGGCCTCGAAGTCGTCGACTTCGACGAAGTGGAACAGGTCGAGGCCGCTGCGCCAGATCCGCCAGGTGCGCACGCCGGCGCGGCGCAACGCGGCGTCGAGCTCGTCCGGGATCACGGCGTGCACGGACTCGTAGGTGGCCTCCTGACCCGGTTTGAGGCGAGTACGCAGAGCGACACTGCGGGGTGTCCGGCCGTGGGTCATGGTTCCTCCTGGCGAGTTACGTGGCACGCTGTCCTCAGCACACCAAACATCCGAGGTCTCTTGAGGGAGGGCGGTCTCGATGCCCGTCACCGATGTCGCGATCGACAAGATCAAGGACATGATCATCTCGGGGGAGCTCGCGCCGGGCGACCGGCTGCCCAAGGAAGCCGAGCTCGCCCAGCGGCTCGGCCTCTCGCGCAGCTCCCTGCGCGAGGCCGTGAAGGCGTTGTGCCTGATCAGGGTGCTCGACGTGCGCCAGGGCGACGGCACCTACGTGACGAGCCTCGAGCCGAACCTGCTGCTCGACGCCATGACGTTCGTGGTCGACTTCCACCGCGACGACACCGTGCTCGACTTCCTGGCCGTGCGCCGGATCCTCGAGCCCGCCGCCACGGCGCTGGCCGCGCTGCACATGAGCCAGGACGACATCGCCGAACTCGGCACGCTGCTCGACGAGCTGGCCGACGCGCCGACGGTGGAGGCCCTCGTGGCCAACGACCTGCAGTTCCACCGCAAGATCGCCGACGGCTCGGGCAACCCCGTGCTGTGCTCGCTGCTCGACAGCCTGTCCGGGCCCACCGCGCGGGCGCGGATCTGGCGCGGCCTCACGCAGGAGGGCGCGGTCGCGCGCACGCGCGAACAGCACACCGCCATCTACGAGGCCATCGCCGCCCGCGAGCCGGAGCTCGCGCGGTCGTGGGCGACGGTCCACGTCGCGGGCGTGGAGCAGTGGCTGCGCAGCACGCTGACGCCGGCCGGGGGCGACGGGGACGGAGCCGACACCACCGACAGCCGGGACAGCCCGGACAGCCCCGAGCCCGCCACAGCGGCGTCCTGAGCTCGGCGGGGCGCCCCCGGAAACCCCCGGGGGCGCCTTCACCGCCCGGCGAGAAGGTCGGATGATCACGACCCCTGGGCCGATCAGGTCTGCGGCTTTCCACCGGCGTAGCGACTGATGATCAGGGCGATCAGGATGATGCCGCCGTAGATCGCCTTCAGCCACTCCGCGGGCACCTGCGCGATGCGCAGCAGGCTGTCCACCGACTGCAGGAGCAGCACGCCGGTGAGCGCGCCGACGAGCGTGCCCTTGCCGCCGTCGAGCGAGACGCCGCCGATCACCGCGGCCGCGAAGACCTGCAGGATCAGGCCGTCACCCTGGTCGGCGCCGAGCGCGCCCACGTAGCCGGTGTAGGCCAGGCCACCGATCGCGGCGAGCACCCCGGCCACGATGAACACGGCCCAGGAGATCCGGTCCACCCGGATGCCCGCGGCGCGCGCCGCCTCCCGGTTGCCGCCGATCGCGTAGAGCGACCGGCCGACGCGGTGGTAGCGCAGGCCGAGGCCGAACAGCAGGAACAGCACCGCGGCCAGCCACACCGACATCGGCAGCCCGGCGAACGTCGTGGTCGCCAGAGCCGTGAACGCGTCGAGCTTGTCGAACAGCGTTTTGCCGTTGGTGGAGCCGATCTGCGTGCCGCGCAGCACCGTGAGCATCGCCAGCGTGACGATGAACGCGTTGAGCTTCAGCTTCACGATCAGGAAGCCGTTCACGAGCCCGACCACCGCACCCACGACCGGGATCGCGAGCAGGCCCAGCGCCGCCGGCCACTCCGTGCCGAACCCGGACGAAGCCGCCGGGATCACGAGCATCACGCCGATCGCGGGCGCGATGCCCATCGTCGATTCGAGCGACAGGTCGAACTTGCCGGTGAGCAGCACCAGCGATTCGCCCAGCACCACCAGCGACAGCGCGGCGGCGGCCGAGAGGATGCTGATCACGTTGTCGAACGTGAGGAACGAATCGCTGATCAGCCCGCCGATCACGAACACGACCACGAGAGCGGGCAACAGCGCCAGCTCGCGCAGCCACAGCGAGTTCCGCCGCTTCGCGGGCGCCGCGGGCAGCGCCGTCTGCGGGTCGGTCATCAGCTCAGTCATGGAGCCCGACTCCTTCGATGTCGGCCACGAGGTCTCCGTCGGACCAGCCGGCCTGGTGTTCGGCGACGACGGCACCGGCGCGCAGCACCAGCACCCGGTCGGCCAGGCGCAGGTCGTCGAGCTCGTCGCTCACGATCAGCACCGCCTTGCCTTCGGCCCGCACCCGGTCGACCACCGCGAGCAGGGCCTCTTTCGACTTCACGTCCACGCCGGCCGTGGGGTTGATCAGCACGACCAGCCGCGGGTCGCTCTCGAGCGCACGGGCGAGCACCACCTTCTGCTGGTTGCCGCCCGACAGGTCGGACACGGGCTGCGCCGGCCCGGCAGCGACGATGTCGTACGCGGTGAGCGCGCGGGCTCCGCGTTCGTGGCGCGCCTTGGGCGGTGCGAACCCGCCCGGGCCCATGCGGTCAAGCACGGACAGCGTGGTGTTGTCCATGATCGAGTGCTCCAGCACGAGGCCCTGCTGGTGGCGGTCACGCGGCACGCAGCCAACACCGGCGTGCAGCGCGGCCGCGATGTCACCGGGCGGCAGCGGCTCCCCGGCCACGAGCACGCGGCCCGCCGACGGCGTCCGCAACCCGTACACGGTTTCGGCGACCTGGTGCTTGCCGCTCGCGTTGCTGCCGGCCATCCCGACGACCTCACCGCGGTGCACCCGCAGCGACACGTCGCGGAAGCCGTCGCCGGACAGGCCTTCGACGCTCAGCACCTCGTCCGCGTCCGCCTCGAGCGGGTCGCGGGTGGCCGCGTCGCGCACGGCGAGCCCGCCCTGTTCGCCGGTCATGGCGTCGACCAGCTGCGAGCGGGTGATGTCGGCGACCGGCCCGGTGAGCACGTGCTTCGCGTCGCGCAGGACCGTGACGGCCTGGCACACCTCGTACACCTCGTGGAGGTGGTGGGAGATGAACAGGAACGTCACGCCGCCCCGTTGCATTTGGCGCATCCGCTCGAAGAGCCGCTCGATGGCCTGGCTGTCGAGCTGGGCCGTCGGCTCGTCGAGCACGATGAACCGCGCGCCGTAGCTCAGTGCCCGGGCGATCTCCACGAACTGGCGGTCCTCCACCGAAAGCTCGCCCGCGGGCGCGTCGACGTCCACATGGACGTCCCACGAGCCGAGCAGCTCGCGGGCCTGGCGCCGCAGCTTGCGCCAGCCGATGGCGAACCCCTCGCCCGACTGGCGGTTGAGGAACAGGTTCTCGGCCACCGACAGCTGCGGCACCACCATGGCGTGCTGGTACACGCACGCCACGCGGGCCTTCCACTCGTCCTGCTTGGCCAGCGGCGGCGCGGGCTCACCACCGAACTCGACGCTTCCGGTGTCCATTTTGGACAGTCCGGTGAGGATGGACACGAGCGTGGACTTGCCCGCCCCGTTGCGGCCGACGAGCGCGTGCGACTCGCCGGCCCGCACGGTGAGGCTCACGTCGTGCAGGGCCACGGTGGGCCCGTAGCGCTTGCCGACGCCGTGGGCGCTCACCACGGGTGCGGCTTGCTCCGGGGCGGGCGCGCTCACAGGTTGTTCCCCCACAAGGCCTTGTCGTCCACGTTGTCCTTGGTGACGACCGGCGCCGGCAGCTGGTCCTCGAGGATGCCGGGGCTGATCTCCACGATCTGCGAACCGTGGTCGGTCGGGCCGGGCTTGAACGTCTCGCCCGCCATCGCCTTCTTGAGCCAGTACATGCCGTACTTGGCGTAGGCGTCGGCCGGCTGCGACACGGTCGCGTCGAGCTCACCGCTGCGGATCGCGGCCAGCTCCTGCGGGATGCCGTCGTTGCTCACGAGCACGACGTGGCGCGGGTCGCCGGCCGGGAAGAACATGTTCTTGCGCTTGAGGGCCTGCTCGGTCGGCGCGAGGTAGGTGCCCCCGGCCTGCATGTAGACGCCCTTGATGTCGGGGTTCGCGGTGAGCAGGGAATCGAGACCCGAGGAAGCCTTGTCGGCCTTCCACTCCGCCGCGATCTCCAGCACCTTGATGTCCGGGTACTTCTGCTTCATGCAGTCGCGGAACGCAGCCGAGCGGTCGCGGCCGTTGACCGAGGCGAGGTCACCCATCACCTGCACGACCTTGCCGCTCTTCACGCGCTTGCCGATCTCGTCGCACGCCTTGGTGCCGTAGGCCTTGTTGTCGGCCCGCACGACCATCGCGACCTTGCCGCCCTCGGGCGCCACGTCGACCGCGACCACCGGCACGCCCTTGTTCTCGGCCTGCTTGAGCCCGGCCACGATCGCGGCGGAGTCGATCGGCGTCACGACCAGGCCCTTCACGCCCTGGTTGAGCAGCGTGCCGATGTCGGTGATGAGCTTCGCCGGATCGTTGTCCGCGTTTACCGTCGGCAGCGCGTCGAGGCCCGCCTGCTTGGCCATCTGCGGCACGTAGTTGTTGTAGGCCTGCCAGAACGGCGACGTCAGCAGCGGCAGCGTGGCCCCCACCTTGCCGCCGGTGTCCCCGCCGCCGCTCGCGGCAGCGGGTTTGTCCTTGGTGGACCCGCACGCGGTCAGGACCAAACCACACGCGGCTGCCGCGGCAGCCAGCCGGATCACCTTCGTACGCACCGCATCCTCCTCGATGAGAGCGTTGTTACCGCACTAGTTGTGCACTGGTCCCCGCGGGCGCAGGCCGTACATGCCGCCGTCCACCGCGAGCGCGGTGCCGGTGGTCGACGCGGACAGCGGGCTGGCGAGGTAGGTGATGGCGCCCGCGACCTCGTCGGCGGTCACGAGCCGGCCCATCGGCTGGCGCGCGGCCAGCGCCGCACGCTCGGCCGCCGGGTCGTCGGCGGCGTCGAGCAGCCGGCCGACCCACGGCGTGTCCGCGGTGCCGGGGCACACGCAGTTCACGCGGATCCGGTCAGGCAGGTGGTCGGTGGCCATCGCGAGCGTCAGCGACAGCACCGCACCCTTCGTCGCGGAGTACAGCGCGCGCTGCGGCAGGCCGGCCCACGCGGCGATGGAGCACGTGTTCACCACGACCGCCGACGGCGATGCCTTGAGGTGGGGCAGCGCCGCGCGCGTGGTGCGGACCATGCCGACGACGTTCACGTCGTAGACGCGGTGCCACTCGTCGTCGCCGTTGGCCGTGACGTCACCCGCCGCGCCGATGCCGGCGTTGTTCACCAGCACGTCGATCCGCCCGAAGCGCTCGGCGACGGCGTCGATCGCGGCGGTGACCTCCGCGTCGGCCGTGACGTCGCAGCGGAACCCGGCCAGGGGCTCGGGCACGTCGTCGGTCTTGAGGTCCAGCACGGCCACCTGCGCGCCGCGCTCGGCCAGCAGCTGCGCCGTCGCCAGGCCGATCCCCGACGCGCCGCCGGTGACCACGGCCACCAGGCCGCCGAACTCGCTCACTGGGCATCCTCCGTCCACTCTGGACCGTCCGGGAAGCGGAAGCGGCGCAGGGTCGCGTCGTGCATCCGCGCGGAGAACCCGGGTGCGGCCGGGGCCAGGTACCGGCCGTCGCGCACGACGGCCGGGTCGGTGAAGTGCTCGTGCAGGTGGTCGACCCACTCGATGGTGCGGTCGGTGTCGCTGCCGGACACGGCCACGAAGTCGAACATCGACAGGTGCCGCACCAGCTCGCAGAGGCCGACACCACCGGCGTGCGGGCACACCGGCACGCCGAACTTGGCTGCCAGCAACAGGATCGCGAGGTTCTCGTTGACCCCGCCGACCCGCGCGGCGTCGAGCTGCAGCACGTCGATCGCGCCGGCCTGCAGCAGCTGCTTGAACACCACGCGGTTCTGCACGTGCTCACCGGTCGCGACCTTGATCGGCGCGAGCGCCTTCGCGATGGCCGCGTGGCCCAGCACGTCGTCGGGCGAGGTCGGTTCCTCGATCCAGTACGGGTCGAACGGCGCGAGCTCGGTCATCCAGGACACGGCCGTGGCCACGTCCCAGCGCTGGTTCGCGTCGACGGCGATGCGGATCTCCGCGCCGACCGTCTCGCGCGCCAGCTTCATGCGGCGCACATCGTCTTCGAGGCTGCCGCCGACCTTCAGCTTGACCATCTCGAAGCCGTCGGCCACGGCCTGTTCGGCCAGGCGCACCAGCTTCGCGTCGGAGTACCCGAGCCAGCCGGGCGAAGTGCTGTACGCACGGTAGCCCTCGGCTTCGAGCTTCGCCGTGCGCTCCGCCCGCCCGGGTTCGGCGGCGCGCAGGATATCCAGCGCCTCGGCCTCGGTGAGCGCGTCGGAGAGGTAGCGGAAGTCGACGAGCGACACCAGCTCCTCCGGCGTCATGCGCGAGGCGAACTTCCACAGCGGCAGGTCCGCCCGGCGCGCGGCGAGATCCCACGCGGCGTTCACGACCGCGCCGATCGCCATGTGCGCCACGCCCTTCTCCGGGCCCAGCCAGCGGAACTGCGAGTCGCCGACGAGCTCGCGCGACAGGTCGCCCAGCGCCTGCGCGTCTTCGGGCACTTCGCGGCCGACGACGTGCGGGGCGAGCGCGCGGATGGCGGCGGCCTGCACGTCGTTGCCGCGGCCGATGGTGAAGGCCAGGCCGTAGCCGTCCGGGCCGCCGTCGGTGTGCAGTTCGACGTAGGCCGCCGAATAGTCGGGGTCGGGGTTCATGGCGTCCGACCCGTCCAGCTCCCGCGAGGTGGGGAACCGGACGTCGAGCACCTCCATGCCGATGATCTTCGCCATGTCAGGCCTGCCTCATCGTCTGGCGCTGGCGGCCGAGGCCGTCGATCTCCAGCTCGACGACATCGCCTTCGCGCAGGTACGGCTTCGGCTCCGGCTGCCCCAGCGCGACGCCCTCGGGCGTGCCGGTGTTGATCAGGTCGCCGGGGCGCAGGACCATGAACTGGCTCAGGTAGTGGATGATCTCGGCAACGGTGAAGACCATGTCCTTGGTCGAGGAGTCCTGCACCCTCTTGCCGTTGACCCAAGTGCGCAGCCCGAGGTCCTGCGGGTCGGGCACCTCGTCGGCGGTCACGAGCGCCGGGCCGAGCGGGTTGAACCTCTCGCAGTTCTTGCCCTTGTCCCACTGGCCGCCGCGGTGCAGCTGGAATTCGCGCTCGGAGACGTCGTTGGACACGACGTAGCCGGCCACGTGCGCCAGCGCGTCGTCGACGCTGTCGAGGTAGCGAGCCTCCGTGCCGATCACGACGCCGAGCTCCACCTCCCAGTCGGTGCTGCTGCTGCGGCGCGGGATGAGCACGTCGTCGGCCGGGCCGACCACCACGTCGGGCGCCTTCATGAACAGCACGGGCTCTTCGGGCACGGCGGCGCCGGTCTCCTCGGCGTGGCGCCGGTAGTTCATGCCGATGCAGAGGATCTTGCCGGGCGCGGCCAGCGGCGGGCCGACCCGCAGGCTCGCGGCCTCCGGACCAGCGGCGGGCAGCTCGCCGGCTTCGAGCGCGGCGGCGGCGCGGGCGATCCCGCCGGACGCGAGGAAGGCACCGTCGACGTCGGAGGTCAGGCCCGAGAGGTCGTACAGGGTGCCGTCTCCGACACGAACGAACGGTCGCTCTTCTCCCGCGGCTCCGAGACGCACAAGCTGCACGGACGTTCCCCTCTCACCACAACCACATCAAGACATCCGATGTATAGCGCATCAGCTGCGAACGATCCAGAGTCCGGCGGGATTTGCTCGCAAAATTGATCGGATCTCCCTGGTGGGGACCAGCGGGGAGGGGCACGAACACCGGCCCGATCGTGCTCCTGCCACCGGCCGGCCGCACACCGGTTTTCATCCGATCTTTCGACGCGCCGGCGGCGACCGCGGGGAGCACCGGTGAACGACACGCGTTTTCCTTGCCACACCTCGGGTTCGGTACCGATTCCGCCGAACCCGTTGAAACACCGCCGGGTCCTGACTTGAATGGCCTGGACCCATCGACCGGCGAACGAGGTGCGGATGCCCAAGCGGATCGTGATCTGCTGCGACGGGACGTGGGACACGGCGGACCTGGCGGACGGCGCCACACCGGCGCCGAGCAACGTCACGCGGCTCGCGCTGGGCGTCGCGCCGGCCGACGAAGCCGGGACGGAGCAGCGGGTCTTCTACCAGTCGGGCGTCGGCACGAAGCGGTTCCGCTTCACCGGCGGCGCGTTCGGCCGGGGGCTCTCGCGCGACGTCCAGGCCGCCTACCGGTTCCTCGTGCGCACCTACGAACCCGGCGACGAGATCTTCTTCGTGGGCTTCAGCCGCGGCGCGTACACCGTGCGCAGCACGGCGGGGTTCATCCGCAACTGCGGGCTGCTGCGCCGCGAACACGAGCACCGCGTGCCGCAGGCGTACGGCCTCTACCGCGACCGCAGCGACAAGTGGCACCCGCGCAAGACCGAAGCGACGCTGTTCCGCCGGACGTATTCGCACGAGCCGCGGATCCGGTTCATCGGCGTGTGGGACACCGTCGGCGCGCTGGGCGTACCGCTCACGGGTTTCTGGCCGATCGACGTGTTCAACCGTCGTTTCCAGTTCCACGACACGGCTTTGAGCTCGATCGTCGACGTGGCGTTCCAGGCGCTGTCGATCGACGAGCGCCGCAAGCCGTTCCTGCCCTCGATCTGGGCGCCCGCCGTGGAGGGCGGCACCCAGCAGGTCGAGCAGGTCTGGTTCGCCGGGTACCACGCCGACGTCGGCGGGGGCGGCAAGACGCAGCACAGTCTCGCCGACATCCCGTTGCGCTGGCTGGCGAACCACGCGCGGGCCAACGGCCTCGCCCTGCGCGACGACTTCACCTGCGAAGGCGACCCGCTCGGCCCGATGTTCCCGTCCCGCACGGGTTTCTTCCGCCTGCTGCCGTCGGTGACGCGCGGGATCGGGACCACGGACCCGAAACACGAGTACGTCGCGTCCAGCGCCGTCACCCGGCACAAGCAGGCGGCCGACTACGCACCGCCGAACCTCGTGGGGTACCTGGCGCTGGACGGACCCGTGCTCCCGGTCGAAACCTGAGTCAGCGCGAGGAAGAAACTCAGCCGAGGTCGGCGAGCGCGCCCGACTTCAGGTCCTCGTCGCCCACCTTCGCGCGGCCGTCGACGAGGCGCTGCAAGGCATCGCCGTCGTCCCACTGGTTGACGTTCATGGCGGCGTGGACCTCTCCCCCTTCGCCGACCCAGAACGCGGTGAAGTCCCGCGCCGTCAAGTCGCCACGGACCACGAGCCGGTCGCGGTCGAGGTCCGCGAGCCCGCGGTACTCCATGCCGAGGTCGTACTGGTCGGAGAAGAAGTACGGGCTGTCGAGGTAGGGCTCGTGCTCGCCGAGCAAGTTGCCGGCGACGTGGGCGCCCTGAGTGCGCGCGGTGGCCCAGTGCTCGACGCGCACGCGGTGGCCGTAGCGCGGGTGGAAGTGCGACGCGATGTCGCCGACGGCGTACACGTCCGGGGCGGCCGTGCGCAGGCCCGCGTCGACCGCGAGGCCACCGTCGTCGGCCAGTTCCAGGCCCGCCGCGTGGGCCAATTCGACGCGGGGCGCGGCCCCGACGGCCACCAGGACCACGTCGGCGAGCAGCTCTTCGCCGCTGTGCAGCCGGACACCGCGCACGCCGCCCGCGTCCCCGGTGACTTCGGCGACGCGTTCGCCGAGGCGCCAGTGCACACCGTGTTCCTCGTGCAGCGCGTGGAAAACGCCGGCGACCTCGTCGCCGAGGACCTTCACCAGCGGCAGGCGGCCCGGCGCCACCACGGTCACCTCCGCGTCGTGCGAGCGCGCCGCCGCGGCGGCCTCGGTGCCGATCCAGCCGCCGCCGATGATCACGACGCGCCGCGCGTCCGTGAAGGCGCTGCGCAGGCTCAGCGCGTCGTCGAGCGTCCGGAGGGTGTAGAGGCCGGGAAAGTTCCCGCCGGGCGTGGGCAGCGGGCGCGGGCGCGAACCCGTCGCGAGCACGAGGCGGTCGAACTTGTGCTCGCCGCCGGCGTCGTCGAGCACCAGCCGCGCGCCGAGTTCCAGGCGCGTCGCGGTGAGACCGGACGACAGGCGAATGTCGTGGCCGGCGTAGTAGCTCTCCTCGTGGACCCAGTCGGGTTCGTCCGCGGTGCCCAGCAGCACGCCCTTCGACAGCGGCGGCAGCTCGTACGGCCGGTGCGGATCGGACCCCATCAGCAGCACGTCGCCGCCGAACCCCTGCTCCCGCACCGCGGCGGCGGCCGACGCTCCCGCGAGCCCCGCCCCGACGATGACGATTTTCCGAGGCTCCGACATCCCGACCTCCCGTGTCCCCACGACAACGACCCCACGACTGGTGATTCCGCGACAACGACCCCTGCGACCGGGTCGCGGCGATCTGCCGCGTGGACGCTACTCCCGTTGCGCGAACGGCACATCCTGTCCCCCGACCGTGCGACAGCGTTGAAAACCCGGTCGTAGGCAATTCGGGTGAACCCGCGTAAGAGCCCCGTGAGGTCGCGGTCCCACCCGCGCACGATGCACGAGGACGACCGCGAATCGGAGGGCGAGTGCCGTGACGGATCGGGACGAGTGGTCGATCGGCTGCCGGGATCTGGCCGGCAGGCGCAGGGACGTGACGGTGTTCGTGAGCAGCGACGACAAGATCGTGCTCGTGGCACCGCCGGGTGAAGCGGCCGTGCTCGGGCCGCTCGACGTCGGACGCTTGCGGGCCGCGTTGCGCGACGCCATCGTGGCCGTGGCACAGCACCCGGAGTGAGGTATTGCTCTGTTATCGGCCTCGCTGTGTTTTCGGCCTCGGCTTCGCCGAGGCGGCGAGATCGCCTGTGAGCCGGTGCTGGGATCAGGCGGTCTGATCGGCCGGGGCCGATCGCACCGCCTGATCCCAGCACCGGCGCGATCTCGCGCTGTGGTCGCCTGCAGAGCTGGGGCCGGGCAGGTGCACCGTGTGTCGTCGAGCGCTGTGGTGGGTGACTACGCCGGGCGCTGCACCGAGCCCGATTTCGGCCTGGGCCAGACCTTCAGCTCTCCCTATCGCGCAACGAAGTCCGAGGTCCAGGAGCTGGTGGGCGAACAGGCGCGCACGCCGCCCGCGTGTCCCGGCCCTCAGCCATCTCCCCTGACCTCGCCCCCAACGCAACCACAACGCGAGATCGCGCCGGGGGGTGGTGGGGGGGGGGGGGGGGGGGCCCCGCGGGCCGGCGCGCCCCGGGGCACCAGAC
>NZ_JBITBT010000007.1:247673-327217 GCF_044452505.1 Amycolatopsis sp. NPDC051903
ATCGCGCCGGTGTTTGGCTCGGGCGGTGCGATCGGCCCCCGGCCGATCCGACCGCCCGAGCCAAACACCGGCTCAAAGGCGATCTCGCCCGCCTCGGCGGAGCCGAGGCCATAAGCACAGCGATCTCGCCCGCCTCGGCGGAGCCGAGGCAGAAAATCCAGCTACGATCGCTGTCCAGCCCGGGGTGTGTGAAAGGGGAAGAGGACAGCGTGGACGTCGCCGGTGCGGCGCTGCCCGCGACCGCCGAGGGGGTTCGGTGGCGGCAGGTGGCGCTGCGGTGGAGCGCGCACGCCGCGTGGGTGCTCGTGCTCGCGGTGGCGACCGAGTTGCGCGTGGGCCGGTTCGGCTTCCACCCCACCGATCAGGGATTCATCCTCGCGCAGGCCTGGCGTGTGCTGCAGGGCGAAGTGCCGCACGCCGACATCATTTCCGCGCGCCCGCTCGGTTCGGCGATCCTGCACGTGGTCGACTTCGCCTTGCCCGGGCCGTTGTTCTTCGCGTCGAGCTGCCTCGCGATGGTGCAGATCGCGGTGACGACGATCGCGTTCGCCGCGCTGGTGATGCGCCGGCCGGTGTTGTCGTGGGGGCCGGGCCGCACGGCGCTCGTCGCGGCGACGGCTTTGCTGAACCTCAACGGGTTTCCGCTCATGGCGTGGCACACCGTCGACGGGATCACGCTCACCGCGTGCGGCGCGTGGGCCTTGGACTCGGGGCTGCGCAAGGGAAATCCGTACGCACGGCTCGGCGGGCTGGCACTGCTGGGCGCGGCCGCGTTCATGAAGCAGAGCTTCGCGCTCGCCGCGGTGATCGGGCTGGTCTGGACGCTGTGCTACCCGAACCGTTCCCGGCGCCTCGCCGGTGATCTGGCGGCGCTCGGCGCGTTCGGGATCGCTTACGTGGCTTGGGTGAGCGCGAGCGGCGGGTTCGGCGAGATGGTGAGCCAGGTCACCGGCGGCGCGCCCGCGTACGGCGAGCGGTTGCTGGATCTGTGGCTCGCGGACCCGGAGGCGCTGCTGCGGCCGCCGGTGCGGGGTCTGACGTTCTTCGTCGTGGTCTGCGTGGTGCTGCTGGGCGTGCAGTTGGCCGGTGACCGGCTCGGCGTGGCCGCGCGGTGGGCGTCGTGGCTGCTCGCGCTCGGTGGCGTGGCCGCGGTGGTGGGGACCGTGGCGGACGGGCGGCTCACCGGTTCCTCGCGCTGGGCCGACGTGCTGTGGTGGATCCTCGCCGTGGCTGTGGTGGTGCACGCGGTCGTGCGGCGGCGCGGGTCCTGGCCCGCGCTGCTGGTGCTCGCGACCGGGTTCATGGCGAGCCTGTCGTGGGGCAACGACACCCCGACGCTGCTCACCGGTTCCCTGGCGCTCACCGCGGTGCTGCTGCTCGCTTCGGTGGTGCCGGAGCTCACGCCGGTGGTGCGCCGCACGTGGCTCACCGCGACGGCGGGGCTGGTGACCGTGGCCGTGTGCGGCTGGACGGTGGTGGCGCACCACGACGAAGCCGCGTACCTCGACTTGTCGCACGACGAGCTGACGGCCGACCTCGGCACCGTCACGCCCGCGTTGACCGGGATCCGGACGAACCCGAGCACGTTCGCCTACGTCGCCCAGATCCGCGACTGCCTCCAGCGCTACCCGGCCGCGCGCACCGCCGTGCTGCCCGACAACCCGTTCGCCTACCCCGCGTTCGGGTTGCGCAACCCGTTCCCGCTGGAGTGGCCGCTGCCGCTGGAGATCGTCGGGGACGCACCGCAGCGGATGCTCGCGACGGCCGACGCGCTCAACCGCCAGGGTGGCTACCTGGTGTTGTTCGAGACCGTGGCGAACCAGACGCTCGCCACGGGCGGCCCGGTCCCCGCGCAGGTGCCGGCGGCCGCGCCGAACGTCGACTACCTGGGCCTGGAGAACGCGGTGCGCACGAGGCTGACCGGGCAGCCGGTGGTGTGCGGGAGCTTCGTCGGCAAATGGGCTCGCTGAGGTTCAGTCCAGCAGCGTGTCGTCGGGTGAACCGGCCGCCAGCGTGGCGAGCACGTCGAGCGCGGCGACGAGGATTTCCTTCGGTGGCGCGGAAACCGCGAGCCGCACGGCGTTGGGCGCGTGGCCGGGCAGCACGGCGAACGACGCGGCGGGCGAGAGCGCGATGCCGTGGCGCGCGGCCGCGGCGACGAACGTCTCGGCGCGCCACTGCTCCGGCAGCTGCCACCAGCGGTGGTACGCGGCGGGGTCGCCGGCGACGGTGAACCCGGCGAGGCACTCGTCGACGATCGCGGCGCGTTCGGCCGCGTCGGCGCGCTTCGCGGCTTCCACTTCGGCCAGCGCGCCACCGGTGATCCAGCGCGTGGCGGCCTCCATCGCGAACCGCGTGGCACCCCAGCCACCCGAGCGGATCGCGCCGGCGAGCCGCGGCGTCCAGGCGGCGGGCGGTGCCACGAACCCGGCGGTGAGGCCGGGTGCGACCCGTTTCGAGAGGCTGTCGACGAAGACCGTGCGCTCGGGCACGAGTGCGGCGAGTGGTTCGACCTCGGGCCGGAGGAACGTGTAGATGCCGTCCTCGATCACGGGCAGGTCGAGCCGCCGGACGGTGGCGGCCAGTTCGGCGCGGCGCGCGGGCGGCATCGTCGGCCCGAGCGGGTTGTGGAGCGTCGGCTGGACGTACAGCGCGCGGACGGGCGCGGCTGCGTGGGCGGCTTCGAGCGCGGCGGGCACGAGCCCGTTTTCGTCGGTTTCGATCGGCACCAGCTCGGCGCCGAGCCGCGTGGCCAGTGCTTTCACAACGGGGTAGGTGAGGGCTTCGACGGCGAGCCGCTCCCCGAGCGGCACGAAGGCCGAGATCGCGGCGGCGATGCCCTGGCGGCCGTTGCCGGCCACGAGGAGCGTCGCCGGGTCCGGCGTCCACGATCCGCGGCTCAGGAGCGTCGCGGCGGCTTCGCGGACGGCTTTCGTGCCGGCGGCACCGACGGGGTGCAGCGCGTCGGTGAACACGTCGGCACGCAGCAACGGCTCGAGCGCGTACGCGAGCTTCGCCGATTGGCTCGGCAGCACGGCGAAGTTGAGTTCGAGGTCCACGCGGGCGTCGCCGGGTTCGGCGAGCGCGGGTTCGGGCGCGGGGCGCGCGGCCCGCACGAACGTGCCGCGGCCGACCTCGCCGACCGCGAGGCCGCGGCGGATCAGCTCGCCGTACACGCGGGCGGCGGTGGAGCCGGCGATGCCGCGGTCGCGGGCGAAGCGGCGTTGCGGCGGGAGCCGGTCGCCGGGCCTCAGCCGGCCCGCTTCGATGTCGGCGGCGAGCTCGTCCGCGACGACCCGGTAGTCGTCCATCGCCACCTTCGTTCCCGCCGGAAGAACGCCCGTACCCCTCGTCCGCATGATGGCACCGGCTGGTCACGTTCGGCGAATGCGACCCACGGAACTCCCCGAACGAGGGTCACTAGGTTAGCCTAACCTGCGTGGAACAGACGATCGCGGAAGCACCGACCCGGACCGAGCCCCGTCTGCACGCCGAGGAACTGACCCTCGCCTACGACGGGCGAACCGTCGCCGAAGACCTCGGCGTCGTCATCCCGGACAAGTCGTTCACGGTCATCGTCGGCCCCAACGCGTGCGGCAAGACCACGCTCCTGCGCGCGCTCGCGCGGATGCTCAAGCCGCGCAAGGGCTCCGTGTACCTCGACGGCGCGGTGATCTCCAGCTACGGCGCCAAGGAGGTCGCACGGCGGCTGGGGCTGCTGCCGCAGAGCTCCGTGGCGCCCGACGGCATCACCGTCGCCGACCTCGTCGCGCGGGGGCGCTACCCACACCAGCGCCTGCTGCGCCAGTGGTCCCGCGAGGACGCGGCGGTGGTCGCCGAGTCGATGCGGGCCACCGGCGTCGCGGACCTCGCCGAGCGGCTCGTGGACGAGCTGTCCGGCGGGCAGCGCCAGCGCGTCTGGCTGGCGATGGCCCTGGCCCAGCAGACGGATCTGCTGCTGCTCGACGAACCCACGACGTACCTGGACATCGCGCACCAGATGGACATCCTCGACCTGTGCGCGCAGCTGCACGCCGAGCAGGGCCGCACCCTCGTCGCGGTCCTGCACGACCTCAACCACGCGGCCCGCTACGCCACCCACATGATCGCCATGCGCGACGGCCGCGTGCTCGCCACCGGCACGCCCGACGAGGTCGTGACCGCGGAGAACGTGGAGAAGATCTTCGAGCTGCCGTGCCGGGTGATGCCGTGCCCGGAGACGGGGACGCCGCTGGTGATCCCGAAGGCGGGCCGCCGGGCCGCGTAGATTGGCCACGGAGGTGCCATGACTCAAGAACTCTGGACCGCGGTCGACGACTACCTGGGCGACGCGCTGCTGCCCGCCGACCCGGTGCTCGACGCCGCCCTCGCCGACTCCGACGCGGCCGGCCTGCCGGCGATCGCAGTGTCCCCCACGCAGGGCCGCTTGCTGAACCTGCTGGCCCGCACCGCGGGCGCGAGAACCATCCTCGAACTCGGCACCCTGGCCGGCTACAGCACGATCTGGCTCGCCCGCGCCCTGCCCACCGGCGGCCGGCTCGTGACGTGCGAGTACGACCCGAAGCACGCCGCCGTGGCCCGCAAGAACCTCGACCGCGCCGGCTTCGGCCCGGACGTCGCGGAAATCCTCGTCGGCGCCGCCCTCGACACCCTGCCGCGCCTGCACGACCCCTTCGACTTCATCTTCATCGACGCCGACAAAGCCAACCTCGCCGCCTACGTGGACCACTCCCTGCGCCTCTCCCACCCCGGCACCACGATCCTCGTCGACAACGTCGTCCGCGACGGCGAAATCATCGACGCCACCACCACCGCCCCCGCCGTCCACGGCGTCCGCACCATGCTCGACGCACTGCGAACCGACGACCGCCTCGACGCCACCGCCATCCAAACCGTCGGCACCAAGGGCTACGACGGCTTCCTCCTGGCCCGCGTCCGCTGACAGCCGTCACCAAGCCAGAACGCCATCACTGCCAGGGCAGCAAAGCCACCGACGCGCCACAACTCACCAACGCAACGAGGTCACGCCCAGCCCCTGCCCGCCACCTCGACCCGCGGCCCACCACACGCACACGACACCGCCGCCCAACCACCCCACTGAGGATGCACCCAGCCCCCGCCCCGCACCCCGAACGGCGGCCCACCACACGCATACGCAACCGCCGCCCAACCACCCCACTGAGGATGCGCCCAGCCCCTGCCCGGCACCTCGATCCGAAGCCTCCACACGGCCGCCGACCCCGTGTCAAGGCACGCTTTCCCGCCTTGACACGGGGTCAGCGGCCGTAGTCACACTCAAGCTTCGGGGTGCCTACGCCCCGCAACACGCCCCCGCGCAGGACCGCATCCCCACCACAACGCAACGCAACACGCCCAGCGACGGCCAGCCCCACCCTCACCGACCACCACCCCCAGAAAACCCCTCCACAACCATCCCCCGAGAAGCCTCCACCATGAACCCCCTCCAAACATCCGCCGGCACCGAAGCCCCCACCACCTTCTTCCCCTCCGCATCGAACAACCGCCGCTCATCATCCGACCCGACCCACACCGCCGTGGCCAGCTGAGGCGTATACCCCACCGCCCAAGCATCCTGGTTGTCGGCGGAATTCCCGTGCTGGAACTCCCCCGTCCGCAACGCCGCCGGCCGCCCGTCCGGCAGGAACGTCTGCAACACGTTCGTCACCCCCGCCGCGACCTTCGCACTCACCCCCTCGTCCTCGGAAAACGCCGGCCGCGGATCGGAATCGTGCTCCCACACCACATTCCCCTCCCGATCGAGCACCTTGTCCACCAGGTGCGGCGCCACCTTCACCCCGTGATCGGCGAACGTCGCATACGCACCCGCCACGTCCAACGGCCGCAACGGATACCGCCCCACCGCGATCCCGGACCCGATCAGGTACCCGTCCTTCTCCCGCAACGTCGGCGTCCCATCGACCTCCGCCGGAATCCCCGCGTCCCGAGCCGCCGCGCTCACCGCGTCGGGCCCGAGCCGTTTCGCCAACCCGATGTACGGCGTGTCCGCACCCGACGTCATCGCCGTCCGCAGCGTGCACGTCGACGGGCATCGGGCCGGGTACGAGAAGTCCTCACCGAGGAAGTCGAGCTGCGGCGGCGCCGGCACGGGCTGGTCGGGCGACACGCCGGCCCGGAGCCCGCCCGCGAGCGTGAACGGGTAGAACGCCGACCCGAGGGCGTGAGCGGTCCCGGCGTAGTCGCGCACGCCGTTGTCGCCGCCGTCGTACGCGCGCACCGCGCCGGTCGCCGGATCCACCGACACGAGCGCGCCGCGGAACTCCTTCGGCTCGCCCTTGAGCCGGCCGGCGAGCGCCGAGCGCGCCGCGGCTTGGGCGGTGCGGTCCAAAGTGGTCTGCACGACGAGGTTTCCCTGCTGCAGCCGGGAAAGGGGGAACCCGTCCTGTTCGAGCTCGCTGAGCACCTGCTGCTTCACGTGGTATTCGTCGTACGTCACGCTCGCGCGCGTCTCCGACGGCGGCAGGATCTCCTTGCCGGGATAGGCCATCGCGGCGGCGTCGGCGCCCTTCACGTAACCGCGTGCCACGAGTTTGTCGCGCACGTACTGCCAGCGCTTGGCCGCGTGCGCGTCACCGGACACCGCCGGGTCGTGCACCGACGGCGACTGGATCATGCCGGCCAGGAACGCCGCTTCGCTCCAGGTCAGGCCGTTGTCGAGCGGGCGGCCGAAGAACGCGTTCATCGCGGCGGCCGGGCCGAACGTGCCGCGGCCGAACGAGATGATGTTCACGTAGCTGGTGAAGATCTGCTCCTTGCTCTGCTGCTGCGTGACCTTCGTGGCCAGCACCAGCTCCTGGAGCTTGCGGGTGATCGTGGCGTCGTCGTCGCCGGTCGATTTCTTGATGTACTGCTGCGTGATCCCCGAACCACCGCCGACGCCGGTGAGCAGCGCGCGGCCGATGCCGGTGGGGTCGAAGCCCGCGTTGTCCCAGAACGTCGGGTCTTCCGTGGCGATGATCGCGTCGCGCAGCTTCGCGGGCACCTTGTCGTAGGGCACGAACGAGCGGTCGCCGTCGGCGGGCAGCACCTTCAGGAGCTCGCTGCCGTCGGAGTAGTTCAGCACCACGGTTTTGTCGAGCGACGCGAGCACGTCCTGCGGGCTGCGGACGTCGAGCAGCAGGTAGGCGATCCAGAACGCGATCAGCGGCAGTCCGACCAGGACACCGAAGCAGCCGTACGCGATCCGCCGGATCTTGCGCAAGCGGCCGCGACGGCGGGCGCGGGTGGCGTCGAGCGGCTCGGGCGTGGCACTGGCTGGGTCTCCATCCGGGGCGGCGTCCGTATCGGGTTGCACGAATGGTCGACGGCCGGACGGGTGAAAAGGTTGAGAGTTCCGGTCAGAAATTCACGGAGTGCCGGTCAGGCCAGGAAGGCGCGAAGCAGCGAGGCGGTGCCCTCGATGTGCTCGGCCATCGCCTGGCGCGCCGCGACGGGGTCGCCCGCGAGGATGGCGTCGACGATGGCCGCGTGCTGGGCGTTGGAGTGCTCCAGGTTGGGCTCGAGCAAGGGGATGCGGTCGAGCAGCTGGTTCACGCGCGTGCGGGCGTCGGCCATGGCCGTGGTGAGCGAGCCCGACGCTGTGACCTCCGCGATCGCGAGGTGCAGGCGCGAGTCCTTGCGGCGGTAGTCGGTGAGGTCGGCGGCCGCGGCCTCGGCGAGCGTGCTCGTGAGGTGCCGGCGGTCGGCCGGGCTGAGCGTGCGCGCGGCGGCGGCCTCGGCGGCGCCCGTCTCCAGCACGTAGCGCAGGCAGAGCGCGTCTTCGAACGCGGCGGCGTCGACCTCACCGGTGGCGCGCTCGCCCGGCTCGGGGAGGCGCTCGTTCACGAACGTGCCGCCGTAGCGGCCTCGGCGCGACTCGACGTACCCGGCGTCCGCCAGCGCCCGGATGGCCTCCCGCAACGTCACGCGGCTGACCCCGAGGCGCTCGGCCAGCTCCCGCTCCGACGGCAGCCGCTCTCCCGCGCCGACGACCCCGAGGCGGATCGCCTGCAGCAGCCGTTCCACGGTCTCCTCGAAGGCGTTGCCGGCGCGCACCGGCCGGAACAGCGCCTCGTTCGCGCTCGCCACCGAGGTCTCCACGGGACCGAGTCTAGGCCTCCTCATTGCAGAGAACTCTTTGCAAAGAACTCTCTGCGGTCTACAGTGGTGGGCATGAGCCGCCAGGAACGCACCGAACGGATCCTCGACGCACGCACCCTGCGCGCGCTCGCCCACCCGCTGCGGATGCGCCTGCTGGGCCTCCTCGAACGCGATGGCCCCGCCACGGCGACCGGCCTCGGCAAGCGCGTCGGCGAGAGCTCCGGCACCACGTCCTGGCACCTGCGCCAGCTGGCCGACGCCGGCCTGGTCGCGGAAGAGCCCGGCCTGGGCTCAAAACGCGAACGCTGGTGGAAAGCCGCGCAGGACTCGACGACCATGCGCGCCGGCGACTTCACGGGTGACCCGGAGCTGGCCGGACACCTGTCTTCGTTCCTGCACCAGCTCGTGGTGCAGCGCTACGAAGAGGAGGCCCGGTTCGTCGCCGAGCTTCCGCGCTGGCAGGACCGCTGGGAACGGAACGCCTCGATGGCCAGCAACCAGCTCTCCCTCACGCCCGAAGAAGCCCGGCGAATGTCCGACGACATCCTCGCCGTGGTCGACCGCTACCGCCGCCCCGCCCGCCCGGGCGACGACGCCGTGGTCACCCACTGGGCCGCGTTCCCGCGCACCGCCCACCCGGAACCCGAACCCGACGCCACCGAAGAACTGGGGACACCATGATTCCGCATGACTTCACCGAACACTTCGTCCGGGCCCGCCGAGCCGACCTGCTCGCCTCCGCCGCCCGCCACCGCACGCGGCCCCCGCAGCCCGCACACACCCCGCCAACGCCTCGGCTGGCTCCTCGTCCACGCCGGCCTCCGCCTGGTGACCGCCCACGGCGACCGCCCCCAGCTCACCCTCCCCGCCTGACCCAGCACGAAAACAGGCGCCCACAACACATCGCGCGTCAGCGCGCCCCCACCAACAAACCGCCAGCCGACAACGCACCAGCGGAACCACCCAACCCCCTCGACAGCCCCCAACAAACCGCCGCCCACAACGCACCGCGCGTCAGCGCGCCCCCACCAACAAACCGCCAGCCGACAACGCCCCTCGTGGGACCGCCCAGCCCCCTCCCTGCCGCCCCGATCCGCAGCCGCCACACGTTTTGGGGCCGTTCGTCAAGGTACGCTTTCCCGCCTTGACGAACGGCCCCAAAACGTAGTCACACTCGGCTGTCGGGGTGCCGTCCCACGCCCACCCGAACCCCCACGGCCACCGCCGCCCGAACCCCCACGGCCACCGCCGGCCGAACACCACCCACTCACCGCCGGCCAAAAACCCCACAGCCAGACGACGAAACACCCGAAGTCACCACCAGGCCCAACGCCCACCAATCACCGCGACCCGAACACCCTCAACACTCGATCACGTTCACCGCAAGTCCACCCCTCGCAGTCTCCTTGTACTTCACCGACATATCAGCGCCGGTCTCCCGCATCGTCTTGATCGCCTTGTCCAGCGTCACCACATGGCTACCATCGCCACGCATCGCCATCCGCGCCGCGTGAATCGCCTTCGACGCGCCCACCGCATTCCGCTCGATACAAGGAATCTGCACCAGCCCGCCCACCGGATCACACGTCAACCCGAGGTGGTGCTCAACCCCGATCTCCGCGGCGTTCTCGACCTGAGCCGGCGAGCCACCCAGCACCTCCGTCAACCCGGCCGCCGCCATCGCCGACGCGGAGCCGACTTCACCCTGGCAGCCGACTTCGGCGCCGGAGATCGACCCGGTCTGCTTGAGGATCGAGCCGAGCGCGCCGGCCGTGAGCAGGAACGTGACGATGCCGTCGTCCGACGCGCCGCGGATGAAGCGCTGGTAGTAGTGCAGCACGGCCGGAATGATGCCCGCGGCGCCGTTCGTCGGGGCGGTGACCACGCGGCCGCCCGCGGCGTTCTCCTCGTTGACCGCCAGCGCGTACAGGCTGACCCAGTCCATGGCGTACAACGGATCGTCCGCGCCGTCTTCGGCGATCAGCTTGTCGTGCAACGCCTTCGCGCGCCGCGGGACCTTCAGGCCGCCCGGGAGCACACCCTCGTGGTGGATGCCGGCCTCGACGCACGAAGCCATCACGGCCCAGATCTCCAGGAGACCCGCACGCACCTCGGACTCGGAGCGCCACGACAGCTCGTTCGCCAGCATGACCTCGCTGACCGACAACCCCGTCGCCGCGCAGTGGCCCAGCAGGTCCGCGCCCGTCCGGAACGGGTACGGCACCGGCGTCGCGTCCTCGACGAACACCGCGTCCGTCTCGTACGACTCGTCCCGCACGAACCCGCCGCCGACGGAGTAGTACGTGCGCGAACGCACCTCCGCCGAGCCCGCGAACGCCCGGAACACCATCCCGTTCGGGTGCGCCGGCAGCGATTTGCGCCGGTGCATCGTCAGGTCGGCGTCCTCGTCGAACGCGATCTCCCGCGTCCCGCCGAGCAGCAGCCGACCCGACGCCCGGATCTCGGAGACCCGAGCGTGCACCGTCTCGGTGTCCACCGACTCCGGACGCTCGCCCGAAAGCCCCAGCAGCACGGCCTTGTCGCTGCCGTGGCCGAAGCCGGTGGCGCCGAGCGAGCCGAACAGCTCGGCCCGCACCCGCGTCACGCGGTCCAGGACGCCCTCGTCGGCGAGACCGTCCACAAAGGTCCGCGCGGCCCGCATCGGCCCGACGGTGTGCGAGCTCGACGGCCCGATGCCGATGGAGAACAGGTCGAAGACGCTGATCGCCATTGATCCGCCCCTTCTCTCTAGTGTCTGGCCAGCAGGGAGCTGGCTTCCTGCGCGGCGGGCCCCGCGGCGGCGAGGTGCGCCAGGTTTTCCGGCAGTTCTTCGCCGCGGTGGGCCTTGGTCTGGGCGTACAGGCGGCCGGCGCGGTAGGAGGAGCGCACGAGCGGTCCCGCCATCACCCCGGGGAACCCGATTGCTTCGGCGGCGTTCGCGTGCTCCACGAACTCCTCGGGCTTGACCCACCGATCCACCGGGTGATGCCGCGGCGACGGCCGCAAGTACTGCGTGATCGTCAAGATCTCGCAGCCCGCGTTGTACAAGTCGCGCATCGCCGGCTCGACTTCGTCGGGCGTCTCGCCCATGCCGAGGATCAGGTTCGACTTCGTCACCAGACCCGCCTCACGCGCCCGCGTGAGCACCTCCAGCGACCGCGCGTAGCGGAACCCGGGACGAATCCGCTTGAAAATCCGCGGCACCGTCTCCACGTTGTGCGCCAACACCTCCGGCCGCGCACCGAACACCTCCGCCAACTGCGCCGGATCCGCGTTGAAATCCGGGATCAGCAACTCGACACCGGTGCCGGGATTGAGGGCGTGGATCTGCCGGACGGTCTCCGCGTACAGCCACGCGCCGCCGTCCTCGAGATCGTCACGCGCGACACCGGTGACAGTGGAGTAGCGCAACCCCATCGCCTGCACGGACTCCGCGACCTTCCGCGGTTCGGTGCGGTCCAGGGCGGCGGGCTTGCCGGTGTCGATCTGGCAGAAGTCACAGCGCCGCGTGCATTGGTCACCACCGATCAAGAACGTGGCCTCGCGGTCTTCCCAGCACTCGTAGATGTTGGGACAGCCGGCTTCCTCACAGACGGTGTGCAAACCCTCCCGGCGCACCAAGCCCTTCAGCTCCGTGAACTCCGGCCCCATCCGCACCCGCGTCTTGATCCACGACGGCTTCTTCTCGATCGGCGTCTCGCTGTTGCGAACTTCCAGCCGCAGCAGTTTCCGCCCTTCCGGCGTGACACTCATCGCGACAGGTCCGCGTACAGCGGGTGCTTCTTGGCCAGCAGCTCCACGCGCCCGCGCAGCGTCTGGCGCACGGACTCGTCGAAGTCCGGCTTGAGGGCTTCGGCGATCACGTCGGCGACCTCGGTGAAGTCCTCCGCGCGGAAACCGCGCGTGGCCAGCGCCGGCGTGCCGATGCGCAGACCGGACGTGACCATCGGCGGCCGCGGGTCGAACGGCACCGCGTTGCGGTTCACCGTGATGCCCACGGAGTGCAGCCGGTCCTCGGCCTGCTGGCCGTCCAAAGCGGACCGGACGAGGTCCACCAGCACCAGGTGCACGTCGGTGCCGCCGGTGAGCACGCGCACGCCCGCCTCGGCGCAGTCCGAACGCGACAGCCGGTCGGCCAGGAGCCGCGCACCCTCGAGGGTGCGCTCCTGCCGCTCGCGGAACTCCTCGCTCGCGGCGATCTTCAGCGCCACGGCCTTGGCCGCGATCACGTGCTCCAGCGGCCCGCCCTGCTGGCCGGGGAACACCGCCGAGTTGATCTTCTTCGCCAGCTCCTCGCGGCACAGGATCAAGCCGCCGCGCGGGCCGCCCAGCGTCTTGTGCGTGGTGGTGGTGACGATGTCGGCGTGCGGCACCGGCGACGGGTGCAGCCCCGCGGCCACCAGGCCGGCGAAGTGCGCCATGTCCACCATCAGGCGGGCGTCGACGAGGTCGGCGATCCGGCGGAACTCCGCGAAGTCCAGCTGACGTGGGTACGCCGACCACCCGGCGACGATCAGCTTCGGCCGGTGCTCCACGGCCAGGCGCTCGATCTCGGCGAGATCGACGATCCCGGTCTCCTTGTCGACGTGGTAGGCCACGACGTGGTAGAGCTTGCCCGAGAAGTTGATCTTCATCCCGTGCGTGAGGTGGCCGCCGTGCGCGAGGTCGAGGCCCAGGATCGTGTCGCCCGGCTTCAGCACGGCGAACATCGCCGCCGCGTTGGCCTGCGCGCCCGAGTGGGGCTGCACGTTGGCGTGCTCGGCGCCGAACAGCGCCTTCGCGCGGTCGATCGCCAGCTGCTCGACGACGTCGACGTGCTCGCAGCCGCCGTAGTAGCGCCGGCCCGGGTACCCCTCGGCGTACTTGTTGGTCAGCACCGAACCCTGCGCCTCGAGCACCCCCACGGGCGCGAAGTTCTCGGACGCGATCATCTCCAGCGTCGACTGCTGGCGATCGAGCTCGGCGGCCACGGCCGCGGCGACCTCCGGGTCCACATCGGACAGGTGGGCGTCGAACGTCGTCATCAGTTCTCCTGGGTGAGCGCGGCGTACGCGGCGGCGTCGAGCAGCTCCGGGACGTCGCCCGTGAGCCGCACCTTCAGGAGCCATCCTTCGGTGTACGGGTCGGAGTTGATGACCTCGGGGGTGTCCGATGTGGCCTCGTTCACCTCCACCACCTCACCGCTCACCGGCGAGTACAGCTCGCTCACCGACTTCGTCGACTCGACCTCGCCGAACACCTCACCCGCGGTCACCGTGCCGCCGACTGCCGGCAGCTGCACGAACACGATGTCGCCGAGCGACTCGGCGGCGAAGGCGGTGATGCCCACGGTGGCCACGCCGTCGGTGACCGAGAGCCACTCGTGTTCCTTGGTGTAGGACAGGTTCTGGGGGATGCTCACGGTGCTGGAATCCTTTCAGTGCGGCGCGGCCGCTCCGTTGAAGGTGGTGGTGGGGCGGCGGCCGGGCGCTCAGGCTCGGGAGTAGAAGGGCAGGTCGACGACCTCGACGGGCTCGATCCTGCCCCGGATGTCGACGGAAAGCTTCGTGCCGGGCTCGGCGTACGCCCGATCGACGTACGCCATGGCGATCGGATAACCCAGCGTCGGCGAAAGGGCACCGCTGGTCACCTCGCCGAGGGTGGTCTCGCCGGACAGCACGGAGTAGCCGTGCCGCGGCGCCCGCCGGCCGGCGCCGCGCAGGCCGACCCGCACGCGCGGGACGTCGGCCTTCGCCAGCTCCGCCAGCGCGGCCCGGCCGACGAAATCACCGGGCTTCTCGAACTTCACCACGCGGCCGAGGCCCGCGGCGAACGGGTTCAGCTCACGCGTGAGCTCGTTGCCGTACAACGGCATCCCGGCCTCGAGCCGCAGCGTGTCGCGGCACGCGAGACCACACGGGACGAGCCCGTGGGGCTCACCGGCCTCGGTCAGGATCCGCCACAACGCGGGCGCCTCGGCCGCGGGCACGAACAGTTCGAAACCGTCCTCGCCCGTGTAGCCGGTGCGGGCCAGGAGCACGTCGTGGCCCTTCACCGCGGCAGGCACGCTCGCGTAGTACTTGAGCGCGCCCAGGTCCGCGTCGGTCACGGCGGCCAGCACGTCGGCCGCGCGCGGGCCCTGCACGGCGATCAGCGCCGTGTCCGCGGACCGGTTCTCCACGACGGCGTCGAACCCCGCCACGCGCTCGGCCAGCGCTTCGGTGACGACGTCGGCGTTGCCCGCGTTGGCGACGACCAGGTACTCCTCGTCGGCCAGGCGGTAGACGACGAGGTCGTCGAGCACCCCGCCGTCGGTGTCGCAGATCATCGTGTACCGCGCGCGCCCCGGCTTCACGCCGGTCAGGTTGCCGACCAGCGCGAAGTCGAGCACGTCCGCGGCCTGCGCGCCGCGAACGTGGATTTCGGCCATGTGCGACAGGTCGAACAGCCCGGCCGCTTCGCGCACGGCCTTGTGCTCGGCCAGCTCACTGGCGTAGCGCACCGGCATCGACCAGCCCGCGAAGTCGGTGAACAGCGCACCCAGTCCCTTGTGGACGGCGTGCAGGGAAGTCTCCTTGGACACGAGAACTCAGCCTTCGTACGCGTTGAGGGGCGGGCAGGAGCAGACGAGGTTGCGGTCGCCGCGCGCCCCGTCGATCCGCCGCACCGGCGGCCAGTACTTGTTCTTGCGCGACACGCCTGCCGGGTACACCGCGAGCTCCCGGTCGTAGTCGGCGGTCCACTCGCCCACCAGCGACTCCGCCGTGTGCGGGGCGCCGCGCAGCGGGCTCGTCTCGGCGGTCCAGCGACCGGCGGCGACCTCGTCGATCTCGTGCCGGATGGCGATCATCGCCGCGCAGAAGCGGTCGATCTCGCCGAGGTCCTCGCTCTCGGTGGGCTCCACCATGAGCGTGCCCGCGACCGGGAACGACATCGTCGGCGCGTGGAAGCCGTAGTCGATCAGGCGCTTCGCGACGTCGTCGACCGTCACGCCGGTGTCCTTCGTGATGCCGCGCAGGTCGAGGATGCACTCGTGCGCGACCAGGCCGTCCTGCCCGGTGTAGAGCACCGGGTAGTGCGGCGAGAGCCGGGCGGCGACGTAGTTCGCGGCGAGCACCGCGACCTTCGTGGCCGACGTGAGGCCGGCCGCGCCCATCATGCGCACGTACGCCCACGAGATCGGCAGGATCGAGGCCGAACCGTACGGCGCGCCGCTGATCGGGCCGACGCCGGTGGCCGGGCCGGCCTGCTCCAGCAGCGGGTGGTTCGGCAGGTACGGCGCGAGGTGCGCGCGCACCGCGACCGGCCCGACGCCGGGGCCGCCACCGCCGTGGGGGATGCAGAAAGTCTTGTGCAGGTTCAGGTGCGACACGTCGCCGCCGAACTCGCCCGGCTTGGCCAGGCCCAGCAGCGCGTTGAGGTTCGCGCCGTCCACGTACACCTGGCCGCCGCCGTCGTGCACGATCTTCGCGAGGCGCTCGATGCCGTGCTCGTACACGCCGTGCGTGGACGGGTAGGTGACCATGATCGCCGCGAGCGTGTCGCGGTGGGTGTCGACCTTGGCCTGCAGGTCCTCGAGGTCGACGTTGCCCTCGGCGGTGCACTTCACCACGACCACGCGCATGCCCGCGAGCACGGCCGACGCGGCGTTGGTGCCGTGGGCCGACGACGGGATCAGGCAGACGTCGCGCTCCGGCCGGCCGTTCGCGTGGTGGTAGCCGCGGATCGCGAGCAGGCCCGCGAGCTCACCCTGGCTCCCGGCGTTCGGCTGCAGCGAAACCTCGTCGTAGCCCGTGACCTCCGCGAGCCAGCCCGAGAGCTGCTCGACGAGCCGGTGGTAGCCCTCGGCGTCCTCGGCCGGCGCGAACGGGTGCAGGCCCGCGAACTCGCGCCAGCTGATCGGCTCCATCTCCGTGGTGGCGTTGAGCTTCATCGTGCACGAGCCGAGCGGGATCATGCCGCGGTCGAGCGCGTAGTCCTGGTCGGCGAGCTTGCGCAGGTAGCGCAGCATGGCCGTCTCGGAGCGGTGCGTGCTGAACACCTCGTGGGCCATGAAGCCGCTCTCGCGGACCACACCGGTGGGCAGCGCGGTGGCGGCGGACCACTCGGTGTCCACTCCGAACGCGCGCAGCACCTTCGCGACGGTGTCGGGGCGGGTGACCTCGTCGCAGGCCACGCGCACGTGGTCGGCGTCGACGTGGCCCAGGTTGATGCCCGCTTCGCGCGCGGCCGCGTGGATCTCGGCGGCGCGGCCCGGCACGTGCGCCACGACCGTGTCGAAGAAGGACTCGTGCACGACCTCGACGCCGCCGGCGCGCAGGGCCGCGGCGAAGCCCGCCGCCAGCTCGTGCACGCGGGTCGCGATGGCCTTGAGGCCGTCCGGGCCGTGGTAGACGGCGTACATCGCGGCGAGCACGGCCGGCAGCACCTGGGCGGTGCAGATGTTCGACGTCGCCTTCTCGCGGCGGATGTGCTGCTCCCGCGTCTGCAGCGCCAGGCGGTACGCGAGGTTCCCGTCGGCGTCCACGGAAACGCCCACGAGCCGGCCGGGCAGCGAACGCTCGAGACCGGCGCGCACCGCCAGGTAGCCGGCGTGTGGGCCGCCGTAGCCCAGCGGCACGCCGAAGCGCTGCGTCGAACCGGCGGCGACGTCGGCGCCGAACTCGCCGGGCGAGGTGATCATCGTGAGCGCCAGCAGGTCCGCGGCCACTGTGTACAGCGCGCCCGCGGCCTTCGCGGCCTCGGAGATCGCGTGGTAGAAACCGCGCCCGCGCAGCACACCCGAGGCGCCCGGGTACTGCACGACGACACCGAAGAACTCCTCCGGCAGGCCGGTGAGCAGGTCGCGCACCTGCACGTCGATGCCCAGCGCCGCGGCGCGCGTGCGCACGACCGCGATGGTCTGCGGCAGGCATTCGGCGTCGAGCACGATCACGTTCGACTGGGACTTCGACGAGCGGCGCATCAGCGTCATCGCCTCGGCGACGGCGGTGGACTCGTCGAGCAGCGAAGCGTTGGCGGTGGCCAGCCCGGTGAGGTCGGCGACCATCGTCTGGAAGTTCAGCAGCGCCTCGAGCCGGCCCTGCGAGATCTCCGGCTGGTACGGCGTGTAAGCGGTGTACCACGCGGGGTTCTCGAGCACGTTGCGGCGGATCACGCCCGGCGTGACGGTGTCGGAGTACCCGAGGCCGATCATCTGCGTCATCGGGCGGTTGAGCGCCGCGAGTTCGCGCAGCTCGGCGCTGGCTTCCTCCTCGGACGCGGCCGCGGGCAGGTCCAGGGCTCGGGTGGCGCGGATCGCGGACGGGACGGCCGCCTCCACGAGGGCGTCCAGGCTTCCGTAACCGCATTCGGCGAGCATCTTCGCCCGCTCGGCCACGGCGGGGCCGATGTGGCGGGCTTCGAACGGTGTGGAGGTGATGGGAGCTCCTCGGGCCGGGCACCGGGCGCAGCGGTGCACTGGAAGCTCCCCCTCTGTCATGGGCACCTGAGAGTTTCACCGCGCAGTCTTGTACCGACCTGCGGCTTTCACCTTGGGTGAGGCGCGGGTGCGCCTGCTTTCCAGAGTGGCCTCGCACGAAGCGGTAGTGGGTACCTGAGAGATTCCGGGGAGTTTGCTCCTTCGGTGCCCCACCGGTCTCATGGGGCTCTCCCGCTCCTGCTCGAACGGCCCGGTATTGAGTTGGTCTGCTGTGCGGCCACCGTACCCGCCGCTTCGCGAACGAGTCTACCTCGGACGGTTCACGCCACATCCGCCGAGCCGCTGGTGAAGACGGCCTGGTGACGAGCCCGCGCGGGCACGTCGACGGGGACCCCGGCGAGCCTCAGCGGACCCGCCGGCGCGAAGGGTGCTCGCCACCGGAACAGGCGGACGGTCAACCCGTCCCGGTGCCGTCGTCGCACGGCTACAGAGGAGTGACGTACGCGCCCGAGATGCCACCGTCCACGAGGAACTGCGACGCCGTGATGAAGCTGGCGTCGTCGCTCGCCAGGAAGGCGACCGCGGCCGCGATCTCCTCCGGCTCGGCGAAGCGGCCGAGCGGCACGTGGACGAGCCGCCGCGCCGCGCGTTCCGGGTCCTTCGCGAACAGTTCCTTGAGCAGGGGCGTGTTGACGGGTCCCGGGCACAGCGCGTTGACGCGGATGTTCTCCCGCGCGAACTGCACCCCCAGCTCGCGGCTCATCGCGAGCACGCCACCCTTCGACGCGGTGTACGAGATCTGCGACGTCGCCGCGCCCATGACCGCGACGAACGACGCGGTGTTGATGATCGAGCCGCGGCCCTGGCGCTGCATGTGCGGCAGCGCGGCCTTGCAGCACAGGTACACCGAGGTCAGGTTCACGCGCTGCACGCGGTCCCACGCCTCGAAATCGGTGGTGAGGATCGAGTCGTCCTCGGGCGGCGAGATGCCGGCGTTGTTGAACGCGACGTCGACCGAACCGTAGGTGTCCACGGCCGTCCGGAACAGGGCCTCGACCTGCTCGGGGTCGGTCACGTCCGCCGATACGAACAGGCCGCCGACCTCGTCGGCCGCCGCCTTCCCGGCGTCGGGCGAGACGTCGCCGATCACGACCTTCGCGCCCTCGCTCGCCAGCCGGCGCGCCGACGCGAGGCCGATGCCGCTGGCCCCGCCCGTGATCACGGCGACGCGGCCCTCGAAACGCTGCACCATCTGGATCATTCCTCCGTGCTCAGGAAAACGTTCTTGGTCTCGGTGAAGGCCGCCGGCGCGTCGGGGCCCAGCTCACGGCCGAGGCCGGACTGCTTGAACCCGCCGAACGGCGTCCAGTAGCGCACCGAGGAGTGCGAGTTGACCGAGAGGTTGCCGGCCTCGACCCCGCGCGCGACGCGGAACGCCCGGCCGGCGTCGCGGGTCCAGATCGACCCGGAGAGGCCGTAGTCGGTGTGGTTGGCCATGCGGATCGCGTCGGCCTCGTCGGTGAACGGGACGACGGCCACGACCGGGCCGAAGATCTCGTCGGCGGCCAGCGGATCGGCCAGGCCCGGCGGCGTGACGACGGTGGGCGCGAACCAGTAGCCGGGCCCGTCGGGCGCGCTGCCGCGGAACGCCACGGGGGTGTCGCCCGTGACGTACGAGGAGACCTTCGCGTGGTGGGCCGCGGAGATGAGCGGGCCCATCTCGGTGGCTTCGGCGCCGGGATCGCCGACCACCACGCCCTTCACGGCGGGCTCCAGCAGCTCCATGAACCGCTCGTGCACGCTGCGCTGCACGAGGATCAGCGACCGGGCGCAGCAGTCCTGGCCGGCGTTGTCGAACACGCCATACGGCGCGGTCGCGGCGGCCTTCTCGAGGTCGGCGTCGGCGAACACCAGGTTGGCGTTCTTGCCGCCGAGCTCCAGCGTCACGCGCTTCACCTGCGCCGCGCAGCCGGCCATGATCCGCTTGCCGACCTCGGTCGAGCCCGTGAACACGACCTTGCGGACCAGCGGGTGGTCCACGAACCGCTGCCCCACGACCGCGCCCTTGCCGGGCAGGACCTGGAACACGTCCTCGGGGATCCCCGCTTCCCGCGCGAGCTCCGCGAGCCGCAGGGCCGTGAGCGGCGTCAGCTCGGCGGGCTTGAGGACCACGGTGTTGCCGGCCGCCAGCGCGGGCGCGAACCCCCAGCCGGCGATCGGCATCGGGAAGTTCCACGGCACGATCACGCCCACCACGCCGAGCGGCTCGTGGAAGGTCACGTTCAGCCCGCCCGGCACCGGGATCTGCTGGCCGATCAGGCGTTCCGGCGCCGCGGAGTAGTAGTTCAGGACGTCGCGGACGTTGCCGGCTTCCCAGCGCGCGTTGCCGATCGTGTGGCCGGAGTTGGTGACCTCGAGCCGGGCGAGGTTCTCGACGTCCGCCTCGACGGCGTCGGCGAAGCGGCGCAGCAGCCGCGCGCGGTCGCCGGGTGCCACGGCTCGCCACGCTCCGAATGCCGCGTGGGCCCGCGCGATCGCCGCGTCGGTCTCTTCGGCGCTCGTGAGCGCGACCGTCCGCACCACCTCCTCGGTGGCGGGGTTGATCACGTCGACCGTGCTCGTCACTGGTGCTCCTTCGCTGCTTCGACGAGGGCCCGGAACAGGCGGACGTCCTCGATGTCCTGCTCGGGGTGCCACTGCACACCGAGCACGAACCCGGCACCGGGCAGCTCCGCGGCCTCGACGGTGCCGTCGGGCGCGTGCCCGGACGCGACCAGCCCCGCGCCGAGCCGGTCGATGGCCTGGTGGTGGTAGCACTGGCCCTTCGTCTCGGGCCCGAGCAGCTGGGCCGCGCGCGTGCCGTCGACCAGGGTGATGCTGCTGGTGCCGAACGTCGCGGGCGCCGGCTGGTGCGCCGTGTCGCGGAGTGAATCGGGCAGGTGCTGCGTGAGCGTGCCGCCGAGGGCCACGCTGATCACCTGCAGCCCCCGGCACACGCCGAGCACCGGTTTGCCGGCTTCCCTGGCCGCGGCGAACACGCCGAACTCGAAGGCGTCGCGGTCCGCGCGCGTGTACGTGGCGGCATGCGCCTCGGCGCCGTAGCGGTGCGGTTCGACGTCGGCGCCACCGGTGAGCACGAGCCCGTCGACGCGGTCGACGAGGCTCGCGTACGCGTCGGTGACCGGCGGCAGCAGCACCGGGATCCCGCCGGCGGCGACCACGCAGTCCGCGTAGCCGCGGTGCAGCAGCGTCGCCGGCGTGTCCCAGGCGAGGAACTTCGCCTGCTCGACGTAGGTGCTCAACCCGATGACGGGCCGGCTGCCGGGTGGCTCAGAGGCGTTCGAAGCCACGGATCAGCTCCCAGTCGGTCACGGCCTTCTCGAACGCGTCGCGCTCCACGCGGGCCGCGTTCAGGTAGTGGTCGACCACTTCGTCGCCGAACGCCTCGCGCGCGAGGCGGCTGTCCGCCAGGACGTCGGCGGCTTCACCCAAAGTGGTGGGCACGGTCGGCTTGTCGGAGGTGTACGCGTTGCCGGTGAACTCCGGCTCCAGCGGCAGGTCGTTCTCGACGCCGTGCAGGCCGGCGGCGATCAGCGCGGCGACGGCGAGGTACGGGTTCACGTCGCCGCCCGGCACGCGGTTCTCCACGCGCAGCGAATCGCCGTGGCCGACCACGCGCAGCGCGCACGTGCGGTTGTCCGTGCCCCACGCGACGGCCGTGGGCGCGAAACTGCCGCGCACGAACCGCTTGTAGGAGTTGATGTTCGGCGCGAAGAAGTAAGTCAGCTCGCGCAGCGCGGCCAGCTGCCCGGCGAGGAAGTGCTGCATCAGCTTCGAGAAGCCGTGGTCACCGTCGCCGGGGAGCACCGCCTTGCCGTCGGTGGCGCGAAGGCTGAGGTGGATGTGGCAGGAGTTGCCCTCGCGTTCGTTGTACTTCGCCATGAACGTGAGGCTCTTGCCCTCCTGCGCCGCGATCTCCTTGGCGCCGTTCTTGTAGACGCTGTGGTTGTCGCACGTGGTGAGCGCCTCGGCGTAGCGGAAGGCGATCTCCTGCTGGCCGGGGTTGCACTCGCCCTTGGCCGATTCGGGGTAGAGGCCGGCGCCGGCCATCTCGTTGCGGATGCGGCGCAGCAGCGGCTCGATGCGGGCGGTGCCGAGCATCGAGTAGTCCACGTTGTACTGGTTGGCGGGCTTGAGGTCCCGGTAGCGCTTGTCCCACGCGGCTTCGTAGCTGTCGTCGAAGACGATGAACTCGAGTTCGGTGCCGACGAACGCCTGGAGGTCACGTTCGGCGAGCCGCTCGAGCTGGCGGCGCAGGATCTGCCGCGGCGACACCGTGACGGGCCCGCCGCCGTCCACCCGCTCCACGTCGGCGAGCACCAGCGCGGTGCCCTCGTGCCACGGCAGCCGGCGCAGGGTCGTCAGGTCGGGGCGCAGCACGAAGTCGCCGTAGCCGGCCTCCCACGAGGAGATCGCGTAACCGTCCACGGTGTTCATGTCGACGTCGACGGCGAGCAGGTAGTTGCAAGCCTCGGTGGCGTGGCCGACCACCTCTTCGAGGAAGTACTCCGCCGAGCAGCGTTTGCCCTGCAACCGGCCCTGCATGTCGGTGATCGCGACGAGCACCGTGTCGATCGAACCCGCCTCGACCTGCTCCCGGAGCGCGTCGAGCGTGAGCAACCCTCGCCTGCCTGCCATCGCACCGCCCAAAGGTTTGGCTGGGATCCTTTGCGGGTTCTTCCTACCTGCCCTGGGCTCGCGCGGTCAATCCAGCCAAAGGTATTTTTCTGAACCTTTGCGTTAACGCCGCGTATGTCCGGGTTGCCCGGCTGAGAAGAATCTGTGAATCGTGGGGTTGCGGGACCAAACCGGCCAGGACGAACGTTGGACTGGCAAGAGAGGTGAGAGGGATGACAGAAGCATTCACGCAGAGCAGGTTCAGCCAGCAGCAGGCGCGGCCGCAGTTCCCGACCCCGCCCACGGGCTGGCCGATCGGCTCCTACGACTCCTACGAGCAGGCTCAGGCCGCCGTCGACCACCTCGCGAGCACGGACTTCCCCATCGCCGACGTCACCATCGTCGGTGTCCAGCCGATGCTCGTGGAGCGCATCGCGGGCCGCATGAGCTGGGGCAAGATGCTCTCCAGCGCCGCCATGTCGGGCGCCGTGTTCGGCCTGTTCCTCGGCCTGGTGCTCAGCCTGCTCAACCCCGGCGCGGGCCTGCTGTCGATCGTGATCGGCCTCGTCGCCGGTGTCGCCTTCAACCTGCTGTTCGGCGCACTGGGCTACGCGGCCAACCGCAACAAGCGCGGTTTCGTCTCGCAGAGCCAGCTCGTCGCCCAGCGCTACGACGTGCTCTCGCAGCCCCGCAACGCGGAGAAGGGCCGCGCCCTCCTCGCCGACCTCGCGGCGCGCTCGGCGTTCGGCCACTGACCGAGCACCTGACGACGTAGCTCCCGAAGCTCGGGCGCCTGGATCTCGAATCCGGGCGCCCGAGTTCATTTCGTGGCCACCCGGGTCCGGCGGGGACTACTCAGCGCTCCACGCCCGACAGGGCTCCAGCCGGCCGGCTCTTGCTCCCGCCGGTTCGGCTCGCCGAGCCTCGGGCGTCCCCGTACACAGCTTGTCGAGACCAGCCGATCTTCACCCGGCGGCCGTAGCCGGACAGCGCTTTCGATGTGCTCGCCGGTGTCCCTGACGCGCGGAGGAGACGGGGAAGCAGCCCCGACCTCTGCTCCCCCGCCCCGCGCGGCTCTACCTCGTGGGCGGAGCGGGACTGGACGTCGTCGGCTTCGCGGCGGAGCTCGAGTTCGACGGCGGAGCGGACGACGACGGAGTGGCCGGCGCGGACGACGTCGGCTTCGGGATGGCCGCCGCGAAGGGGACGCCGGTTTCTTCGTGGCAGTAGGCGCGGTAGCCGTTGTAGCCGTCGCGGTTGCCGCGGTCGTCCTGCGTGCCCTGGACGAGCTGCGGGCGCGGGAAGCGGTTGTCCTCGCCGACCCGGGACTGCGAGCCCGTGTCGGCTTCGCAGCCGTAGCGCGTGACGGTAAGCGGGCGGCCCTGGTCGTCATACAGGTAGATGTCCGTGAGCGGCTTGCCGGCAGCGTCGAACGCGTACACGTTCTGCAGCTCGCGGTCGCCGTAGCGCAGTTGCTGGTTGCCGTAGTTGTCGGTCGTCGGCGAGGAGTACGACGTGGTGTTCGCGTAGTACGACCGGTGCGTGATCAGGTCGATCGCCGCGCCGAAGCCGCCGAACGCGCCGCCGATCACGAACGCCGACACCGGCACCGCGACCCACAGCAGCCGCCGGTCGGTGCGCGCCTTCGGGCCGGCCCAGACCACCGCGACCGCCGCCGCGATGAGGAACGGCAGCAGCAGCGCCGCGTACGTGTGCCGCACCATCAACAGCAACCCGAACGCGAGCAGCACCACCGCGCACACGATCCACCACGCCGGCTTCAGCGAACGCAGGTACGCCATCGCCTTGTCGTCCTCGCGCTCGGCGCGCCAAGACCGCACCGACTCGCGCACCCGCACCACCTCGGGCAGCTCCAGCACCGCGGAAACCCCGCGGCGCAACAGGAACACGAGGCTCAGCGCGAACACCGGCACCAGGATCAGCAGTCCCAGCAACGCATCCGGGTCGAGCTGCACCGCGGCCGTGAACGCGAACAGCGCGAGCCCCAGCGCGCAGAACACCAAGCCCCACAAGGCAAACCGCGCGCCGAACAACCCCGGCTTCTTCTCCGGCGCCAGCACGACCGTCGCCGCCTCCCCCGACGAAGGCGGCGCCGGGTAACCCCCGGACGCCCGCAGCTCGGCCGCGTAGCTCTCCGGCGTGCCGAGCCGTTCGATCAGAGCCTCGACCCGCGCGTCGGCCCCCAGCTCGGACTCCATCTCGGCCAGGTGCGGCCGGACGTCCTCCAGGATCTCCTCGATCTCCCCCGCGGGCAGATCGGCGAGCGCGGTGCGGACCCTCGCCAGGTACACCCGCACGGCGGTGGGCTTCTCCGTACTCATGCTGCCTCTCCCAGTAACACGTTCATCGTCGACGCGAAGCTGTGCCACGTCTTCCCCGACTCGGCGAGCCGCGCCCGCCCCGGCTCGTTAAGGCTGTAGTACTTGCGGTGCGGTCCCTCTTCGCTGGGCACCACGTACGACGTCAGCAGGCCGGCTTTGAACAGCCGCCGCAACGTGCCGTACACGGAAGCGTCCCCGACTTCCTCCAGGCCCGCGACGCGAAGTCTTCGGAGCACGTCGTAGCCGTACCCGTCCTCTTCGCGCAGCACGGCCAGCACCGCCAGGTCCAGCACTCCCTTGAGCAGCTGACTGATCTCCACGGCACCCTCCAGTCTTGCGCTTGGAACGGTACCACGCATTGCGCAGTAGTGTGCACGGCGGACGGCCATTCGGTGCAATCCGGTGGCGCCGGACGCCCGGCGGTGCCCGGCGTCGCGCGGCGATCAGGCGAAGAACGCGGTGAGTTCCCGCACGAGTCCGTCCGGCCGTTCCTCGGCGAGGTAGTGGCCCGCACCCGCGAACTCCACGAAGCGCGCGTCGGCCGCTTTCCCTTGCAGCAGAAGGGGAACGAACGGGTAGTAGATCCCGCCGAGCCCCAGCAGCGGCATGGTGAGCACGCGGTACTCCGCCGCGTCGGCGATGTCCTGACCGAACGCCTGGTACCAGCCGTTCGAGGCCCGGATCGCCTCGGGTGTGTCGTACGCGGCGGCGTAGACCGCACGCGCCTGTTCGTCGATCGCCGCGGGGTCGGTGGCCTGGTAGTCGATCAGCCAGTCGACCAGCACCCGGTACCGGCCTTCGAGCAACCGCTCGGGCAACCCGTCGAGCTGGTTGAACGCGAACCACCACGGCGCCGTCGGCCGGCCTTCCTGCGGCAGCACGCGCAGGTCGTGGAACGGTTCGGCGGGGTGGCCCACCTCCCAGAGCGCGACCCTGCGCGTCGCTTCGGGGTGGTTCGCGGCGAAGCTATACGCGACCATCGACCCGATGTCCTCACCGGCGACGTCGACCTGTGCGTAGCCGAGCGCTCGGACGAGTTCGTAGACGTCGCGCGCCATGGTCTTCTTGTCGTAGCCGCCGGGGGGGGCCGGACTCGCCCATGCCGCGCAGGTCCACTGCGATCACGCGGTGGCGCCGAGCGAGCAAGGCCCGCACGCTCGCGCCCACCCTGCTGGCCGGCGGCCCCGTGCTGCCGCGGATCCGCGCCGTGCTGCTCGGCTGGATCGAGCTGGCCGCGGAGCAGGACGAGCCGCGCGGTTGCCTGATCGCCAACACCGCCGGCGAGCTGCTGCCACGGGATCGTGAAGTGGCGGACGCCGTGCGCGAAGTGCTGTCCGTCGTCGAGGACGGGTTCCTGCAGGGGTTGCGGGCGGCGGCCCGCACCGGCGAGGTGCCCGACAGCCTGGACCTGCCCGCGTGCGCCGCGATGCTCACGATGCTGCTGGAAGGGCTGCAGGTGCTCATGAAGGCCGATCCCGACCCCCGGCGCTTCGTGCGGGCCGTCGACACCGCGCTCGCGTCCATCGCGGCGCGAGCCTGATCCGTCAGGCGAACACGCCCAGCTCGCCGTGGGTTTCCCGGCGCACGGCGGCGACCACGGCCGAGTGCCGCCACGCCCGCGTGACCTCGACGAGCCACGCGGCTTCCGCGCGGACGTCCGCGGGGACCGCCCCGGCGGACGGTGCGTCCGCGTCGTCAGGCTGGTAGCGGTGGCCCGCGTCGCGCGCGACGAGAGCCGCGGCGAGGGTGGCGGCGTCGACGGTTGCGGCGACCGACCGGGCGGGGACGCCGGACCGCCGGGCGCGGTCCGCCACGCGCCCGGGCAGGCCCGGGTCGAAATACGGCCGCAGGGCGAGGTGCCCGTCGCGGATTTCGATGACGCGGCGGTAGAGCGCGAACTCCGCGCCGCCCGCGAGGCCGCGCGCCGGGTCGAACGCGATGCCCGGCACGGCCTCGCGCAGGACCGTCCACAATGGCTCGATCCGGCGGTAGGCCCGGTACGCCCGCAGCCAGCGCAGGGGCGCCGCCAGCAACGGTCCCCACACCGACAGCGTCGAGCCCGCCACCGCGAGCACCACGCACGCGGCCCCGAGCGCCGCGGCCGGCAGGTCCTCCGTCGCCTCGACGCCGCCGGTGGACAGGAGCGACGCGACGTCGTCGAGGTCCCACAGCGTCCACGCGACCGCGGCCACCACACCCGCGAAGATCAGCCACAGCCCGGTGCGCAGCGAACCCGCCCGGGCGCGCACCGCGAACCGCGCGAAGAACACCGCGACCAGCACCAGGCTCAGCACGCCGTACGCGATGAACACCAGCTCGTACGCGACGAAGAACGGCCGCCCCGCCGCCGGGACCACCGTGTCCTCCCCGGACCGGCGCGGCCGGGCGAGCACGAACAGCACGACCTCGGTCGCGATCACGCCCCACGACAGCACCGCGTGCCGGCCCAGCCGAGCGGCCGCGCCGAAGCGCATCGAGCGCGTGAACGCGACCGTGAAGCCGATCGCGCCGAACTTGGCGAGGTCACCGGCCAGCGGCGAGTAGTCCGCGTACCAGCGCTCGTCGCCGGCGAGCGCGTCCATGGCCGGCATGCCCTCGGCGATGCCGAACGCGATGCAGATGCCGAACCCGGCGAGGTACCACAGCGTCCGGGCCGGCTGATCGCGCCCGGCCTCCAGCAGCTTCACCCCGAAGCCGGCGAACCCGAGCACGCAGGCCAGGTACGCCAGCGTCTCGATCACGGGTTCCGCCGGCGGGAGCGGCCGCCGAACATGTCGTCCACGCGCGCCATGCCGCCGTCGGGCTCGGCGGGCCGCGGCGCCTGCGCCCGCGCCACGCGCTGCGCGATGAGCGACGCGACGAGCTCGGCCTCCTGCTCCTCCACGGCGCTGTACGTGGTGCGCCCGAGCACGCGGCGGACGAGCTCCGGCGAGAGGTTCGGCATCAGCGCCCGGCTCACGGCGGCGTCGATGGCCGCGCCGTCGGCACCGGCGTCGGAGCCGACGTGCCCGCACAGCAGGTGCCCCACCTCGTGCAGCAGGATGTGGCGCCGGTGCAGGGCCGTGGTGTTCGTGGGGTACAGGATGTAGTCGGCTCGCGCGGTGCTCATCAGCAGACCGCACGGCCCGCCGGACGGTGCGTTCACCGGCATCAGCTCGATGGGCCGGCCGCGGTCGGCGGCGATGCCCGCCACGAACACCTCGGCGTCGAACGGCTCGGGCAGGACCGGTGCCCCGGCCAGGCGGCGGCACCGCCGCCACAGCTCGCGCCGCCGGTCCGCCACGGGTCAGTCCTCCCTCTTCACGCCGCTCTTGGCGGCCTCCCTCCGCGCGATCGCGTCGATCATGTCGCTGATCGTGTCGAGCCCGTCGGGCGAGAGCGTGACCGCGCGCAGCGCCACGTCGCGGACGCCCGCGTCGCGCAGCGCACCGAGCAGGGCCAGCTCCTCGGCGATCTTCGCGCTCTGCCCGTCGTCGAAGAAGTATGCCGGAGGAACGCCGAAGAACTGCGCGAGCGCTTCGAGATGACGCTTCGTGGGATTGTCGCGACGGCCGGTGCGCAGCTGCCAGAGGTACGTGGTCGAGAAGCTCTCGCCCGTGGCCTCACGGCACGCGCGGGCGACCTCCTCGTGGCTGTACTGCTCGCGGTCGGGCCGTCGCACCACGTGGAACAGCTGGTCGATCTTGTCGGCGAGCGACGACTCGCCCGGCTCCGTCATGCGTCTCCTCTTCCGCCGCGTTCATCCTAGTTGACCGCCTCCGGAGAAGCATCAACGCGAGCTGCGGGGCCGGGGCTGGCACTTCGGGCACGAATAGGACGAGCGGTTCATGAACGGTTCCCGCCGGATCGCGGTCCCGCACCGGCGGCACGGTAGTCCCTCTTGGCCGTACGCGTCGAGGGATCGGGAAAAGTAGCCGGATTGGCCGTTCACGTTGACGTACAAGGCGTCGAACGACGTGCCGCCCACCTCGAGCGCGGCCGTCATCACGTCGCCGGCCGCGGCCAGCAGCGCCCGGCCCTGCGCGGCGGTGAGCTTCTCGGTGAGCCGCGTGCCGTGCAACTTGGTGCGCCACAAGGCTTCGTCGGCGTAGATGTTGCCGACGCCGGACACGAGCGTCTGGTCGAGCAGCGCGCGCTTCACCTCGGTCCGGCGCGACCGCAACGCCTTCACAGCGGCGTCGGGGTCGAACCGCGCGTCCATCGGATCGCGGGCGATGTGCGCGATGGTGCCGGGCAGCAGGTCGCCTTCGACGTCGAGCAGGTCGTCGAGCGCGAGGCCGCCGAACGTGCGCTGGTCCACGAACCTCAGCTCGGGCCCGTCGTCGTCGAAGCGGACGCGCACGCGCAAGTGCTTCTCGTCGGGCGTGCCTTCGGGCTGCACCAGCATCTGGCCGCTCATGCCGAGGTGCGCGAGCACAGCCTCACCGTGCGAGAGCTCGAGCCACAGGTACTTGCCGCGCCGGCGCGCCCCGGCGATCTCGACGCCGGCGAGCCGGCCGGTGAAGTCCTCGGCGCCGAGGGTGTGCCGGCGGATCGCGCGCGGGTGCAGGACCTCGACCTTGCTGACGGTGCGACCGGCGACGTGCGCTTCGAGACCGGCGCGGACGACCTCGACCTCGGGAAGTTCGGGCATGCCGTCCATTCTGCCCGCGCGGTACGACAATCCGGACCGCGGCGGGCGTCAGCCTTCGGACTTGGCGTCGCCCGAACCGCCGGAGCCGTCACCCAGCTCTTCGGACAGGGCGCGCCACGCCGTCTCGGCGGCCTTCTGCTCGGCTTCCTTCTTCGTGGTGCCGGAGCCGCGGCCCAGGTCCCGCCCCGCGACGAGCACCGTGGCGGTGAACTCCTTGCGGTGGTCCGGACCGGTGTCCTCCACGCGGTATTCGGGCACGCCGAGGCCCGCGGACGCGGTGAGCTCCTGCAGGCTGGTCTTCCAGTCGAGGCCCGCACCCCGCAGGGGCGCCTCGGCCAGCAGGCCGTCGAAGAGGTGGTGCACGAGCTTGCGCGCGACCTCGATGCCGTGGGCGAGGTAGGTCGCACCGATCACGGCCTCGAGACCGTCGGCGAGGATGCTCGCCTTGTCCCGGCCGCCGGTGAGCTCTTCGCCCTTGCCCAGCAGCAGGTGCGCCCCGAGCCCGCCTTCGCCGAGCCCGCGGGCGACGCCCGCCAGCGCGTGCATGTTGACGACGCTGGCGCGCAGCTTCGCGAGCTGGCCCTCCGGCAGATCGGGGTGCGTGGTGTACAGGTGGTCCGTGACGACCAGGCCGAGCACTGCGTCGCCGAGGAACTCCAGCCGCTCGTTGGGCGGGAGCCCACCGTTCTCGTACGCGTACGAGCGGTGGGTCAGCGAAAGCCGAAGGAGCTCGGGGTCGAACTCGACCCCGAGCGCCTCGAGCAGTTCTGTGGGATCGGCCGCGGGTCCCCCGGCGGACTTACCCCCCATGATCGGCTGCCCGATCAGGCGGGCTCGACGACCTGGCGGCCGTTGTGCTGGCCGCACGTCGGGCACGCAACGTGCTGGAGCTTCGGCTGGCGGCAGGCGCGGTTGGAGCAGGGCACCAGCTGAACCGGAGCCGCCTTCCACTGGCTGCGGCGGGCGCGCGTGTTGGATCGCGACATCTTCCGCTTCGGGACGGCCACGAGTAGATCTCCTTCAAACTGTCTGCTCGCGGTCGCGAGCCGAACTGACTTCTCCCGGATCGAGCTGGACGCTCGTCAGGCTTGCTCTCCGGAGCCGTGCGCAGGCTTTTCGCCCGCGTTCTCGTCGAATCGCTCGACCAGCGCGGCCCACCGAGGGTCTATCTTCTCATGCCCGTGTCCGGGCTCGAGATCGGCCCACTTGACACCGCATTCGGTGCACAGCCCGGCGCAGTCCTCCTGGCAGAGCGGCACCAGCGGGAGGGCCAGGACCACGGCGTCGCGGACGATCGGCTCGAGGTCGATGCGGTCGTCGACGAGCCGCGGGATCTCGTCCTCCTCCGTGGTCTCCTCGGTGGCGGAGCCGGGGTAGGCGAACAGCTCGGTGAGCTCGACCTCGACGTCCTCGGTCAGCGGGTCGAGGCAGCGCGAGCACGTGCCGGTGGCCGTGGCGCTCGCGGTACCGCTGACCAGCACGCCTTCGACCACGGATTCGAGGAGCAGGTCGAGCTCGATCGTGGAGCCGGCCTCGATGGCGATCACGTCGGGCACACCGAGCGCGGCTTCGACCGGCACGGTGCGGTGCACCTCGCGGCTCAGGCCGGCGTGGCGGCCGAGCTCACGGGTGTCGACGACCCACGGGCTCTTGTCGTCGAGCTGCGCGGGGCGGGTGTTCGGGGCGGGGTTCTCGGACATCGCTCACCAGGGTACGCAGGGTGCGCCACCTCTTTCGAGCTGGTGCCGAGCGTCACTCCCGCCGGTGGACCCCCGCCGGGTGCCGGCCACCGCCGCCGGGGAGAACTCCCAGGTCAGACCTGGTAGTCGTACAGCGTCGAGCGTCCGCCGCCGCTACCCCCGAGGTTCATCGGGGACCGCAGGTGGTTGCGGCCGGAGTCGACGGTGCGCAGGGTCGTCGCCAGCAGCTCCGAGAACTCGGCCAGCTTGCCGTCCACGTACGCGTCGCAGTCGGCGCGCTGGCGGTCGGCCTCGGTGTGGGCCTCGTCGACGATGCGCGCGGACTCGGCGTGGGCGGCCTGGACGACCTCGGTCTGCGAGACGAGCCGGGCCTGCTCGGCGCGGGCGTCCTCGATGGCGCGTTCGTAGGCGTCGCGGCCGGCCTGGATCATGCGCTCGGACTCGGCGCGCGAGCGGTCGGTGAGGTTCTGGTACTCGGCCTGCCCGGCGGCGACCATGCGCTCGGCTTCGTTGTGGGCGTCGCCCATCATCTGCTCGGCGCGGGCGCGCGCGTCGGCGAGGATCCGCTCGGCCTCCGACGTCGCGTCGGTCACCGTGCGCTCGGCCTCCTCGTTGGCGCCGGCAACGGTTTCGCCCGCCTCCTTGCGGGCGGCGTGCAGCAGGTCGTCGCGCTTGTCGAGCACGTCCTGGGCGTCGTCGACCTCGCCGGGCAGCGCGTCGCGGACGTCGTCGAGCAATTCGAGGACGTCGCCGCGCGGGACGACGCAGCTGGACGTCATCGGCACCCCGCGGGCCTCTTCGACGATCGTGACGAGCTCGTCGAGCGCCTCGAAAACCCGGTACACGGCCACTCCCTCAAGCATTGATCCCCGTTCCCTACCGATCAGTCTGCCCGCTTCCCAGCCTGAACCGGTGAACGCGCGCCGGATTGGGCGTGTCCTCTCGCGAACACCTCATGACGCAGCGTGCCGCCCCACCCGGGCGGGGTGGAGCGGCACGGAACGGGCGAAGGTGCTCAGGAGTTGAGGTCGATCGCCTTGAAGGTGGCGTAGTGGTCCGGCGTGTAGGCCAGCTCGCCGCTCTTGCCCTTGATCACGCGGTCGTCGGTGCCCACCGGGAACAGCTGGTAGTAGCCGGAGGCGCAGGCCGGGAGAACGCCCTCGCGGTTCTCGTAGGTCTGGCCCGTCGCGCCGCTGCGCGCCTGGTTCACGACCGACTTCGCGGCCGAGGACAGGGACGAGTAGCCGATCTTGGCCAGGCCGGAGAGGTCACCGCAGGAGCTGGTGCCGCCACCGCCGCCGTCGACGTCGATGACCTTGAAGGTGGCGTAGTGGTCGCCGGTGTAGAAGTACTCGCCGCCCTCACCGGTGATGATCCGGCGCGTGCCGCGGTTGCTCGCGCCGGGCGTGGGCACCGTGTACTCGTGGTAGTAGCCGGATGAGCAGGAGGGCAGGATGCCTTCCCGGTTGTCGAAGACGACGCCGTCGTTCTTCGGGTACGGGAAGGGCCCGCCCTGCTGGATCAGGTTGTAGGTCGTGGTGGCTTCGGCGGGCAACGCGGACAGCGTCGTGTGCGAGAAGCCGGACAGGTTGCCGCAGGAGTTCTGCAGCACGGAAGCCCCAGCGGCCGGGACAGCGGGTGCCGCGACCGCGGCGGTGCCGAACCCGAGGAAACCGACCATCAGGGCGAACAGAACCGCGGTCAAGCGCGAACGGTGGTTGGCCATTTTCGGACCGTAACCCGATGGGGTGGTCCTGAGGCGGCCGCCAAGTGAACAGCTTTCAGCATCGGCCGAAGTCCCGACGATGGTCGCCACCCGTTCGGGCGAATGCGCCGATTGGACGTGCGGAAGCGGCCGGTCAGCCGTGGTGCGGGAAGACCTTCTTGAGGCGTTCGAACACGACTGGCGGCACGAGCCGCTCGACGTCGCCGCCCAGGGCCGCGACCTCCTTCACGAGCGAACTGGAGACGAAGCCGTAGGCCGGGTTGTTGGCCATCAGCAGCGTCTCGAGCCCGGTGAGCTCGCGGTTCATCTGCGCCATCTGGAGTTCGTAGTCGAAGTCGCTCACCGACCGCAGGCCCTTGGCGACGGCCGCGATGTCGTTGTCGCGGCAGTAGTCCACGAGCAGGCCCTGCCAGGAGTCGACGCGCACGTTGGGCAGCTTCGCGGTGATCTCGCGCAGCATCTCCATCCGTTCCTCGACGCTGAACAGGCCCTTCTTGTTCTTGTTCACCCCCACGGCGACCACGACTTCGTCGAAGAGGAGGGACGCCCGCTCGATGATGTCGAGGTGCCCGTTGGTGGCCGGATCGTAGGAACCGGGACAGACCGCACGCCGCATGGGCGGACGCTACCAAGCCACGACAGCCCGCGCGCGCTTCGTGACGACTGCGTCACACCTGTGATCGACGTGTGTACTCGGCCCAGTGCAGCGCGGTGTCGCCGTACTTCTTGTCCCGCGTCGGGGTGAACGCCGCCGGCCAGTCCGGTGCGCCGTCGCGAGCGGCCCGTTCGATCACCACGAGGGCCCCGTCGGTGAGCCAGCCGCCCTCGTCGAGCGCGGCCAGGACCTTGCCGAGACCGGCGGCGTCCACGGCGTACGGCGGGTCGGCCAGCACGAGGTCGAACGCGGCCGCCGCGGGCGCGGTCACCACGGCCTCGACGGGCGCGGCGCGCACGGTGCCGCCCAGGCCCAGCGCGCCGACGTTGCCGCGCAGCACGTCCGCGGCCTTGCGGTCGGCTTCGACGAACCACGCGTCGGCGGCACCGCGGGAGAGGGCTTCGAGACCGAGCGCGCCGGAGCCGGCGTAGAGGTCGAGCACGCGCACACCCTCGAGCTCGCCGGCCACGTCGAGGGCGTTGAACAGGGCTTCGCGCACCCGCTCCGACGTGGGCCGGGTGCCCTTCGGCGGCACTTTCAGCCGACGGCCGCCCGCCTTCCCCGCCACGATCCTCGTCACCCCGTCATCTTCGCCGACGTCCACGATGTGGCGTTGGGCAGGACTTGCTGAATCTCCCGCACACGGGCGCGTAGAGTCGTTCTTCGCCCTCCAGAGGCGGTCGAGCTGTTTAGGGAGAGTTTGGTGTCGGAACCCCGGGTGCGACAGGCGGAGATCGCCGTCGAACAGGCCCACGTGGATCGGGTCTACACCCGGCTCGCCGAGCTGCGCGAACAGGCCGAGGCGATGCGCACGAAGGGCTACGAGATCGGTCAGGGCGCGCAGCGCGAGGCCATCTTCGAGCAGGCGTCGATGCTGTTCGAACGCGACATGATGGTCTACCACGCGAACCAGACCCTGCAGACGCTCGACGCCGAGTACGAGGGCCTGGTCTTCGGCCGGCTCGACCACCTCGACCGCGAGCACATCTACGTCGGGCGCCTCGGCATCCGCGACAACGAGTTCGACAACCTCGTCACCGACTGGCGCGCCCCGGCGGCCGCGGCGTTCTACCAGGCCACGGCGGAAGAGCCGATGGACGTGGTGCGCCGCCGCGTGATCCGCTGCTCCGGGCAGACCGTGCTGGACGTCGACGACGACGTGCTGATCCCCGACGCCGTGCCCGAGGACATGCAGGTCGTCGGCGAGGGCGCGCTGATGGCCGCGCTGGGCCGCTCGCGCGGCGAGAAGATGCGCGACATCGTCGCCACGATCCAGAAGGAGCAGGACGAGGTCATCCGCGCGCCGTGGCGCGGGGTCACCGAGATCACCGGCGGGCCGGGTACCGGGAAGACGGCCGTCGCCCTGCACCGCGCGGCGTACCTGCTCTACCGCCACCGCCGTCAGCTCGGCGGTGCGGGAGTGCTCGTGATCGGCCCGTCGGGTGTGTTCACCACGTACATCTCGCGCGTGCTGCCGTCGATGGGCGAGACGAACGTGGAGCTGCGCGCGCTGGGCGAGGTGCTCGACGGGCTCGCGGCCACGCGCCAGGACAACTCCGAGCTGGCCGCGATCAAGGGATCGCTGCGGATGCGCAAGGTGCTGCTGCGCGCGCTGCGCGACACCCCGCCCGAGGCGCCGCAGGAGATGAAGATCGTCTACCGCGGCGAAGTGCTGAAGCTCTCGGCGCGTGAGCTGGAGAAGGTGCGCCGCAAGGCTCACACACAGGGCGCGCCGCCGAACCGGGCGCGCGTGCGCGCCGCCGAGCTGCTGCTGGCGGCGCTCGCCGACAAGGCCGAGGAGTACGCGAAGGCGGACGGCAAGGAGTTCGACCGCGCGGAGCTGATCACCGATCTCGGCGAGCGCATCGAGTTCCACCGCTTCCTCGTGGTGTGGTGGCCGGTCCTCTACCCCGCGCAGATCCTCAAGTGGCTCGGCACCGAGAAGCGGCTCGCCGCCGCGTCGAAGGGCATCCTCAACCGCCACGAGATCACCGCGCTCGCCGCCGACTTCGCCGACCGCTCGCGCGGCTGGACCGTCGCCGATGTGGCCCTGCTGGACGAGCTGCGCGTGCTCGTCGGCCCGGAGCCCAAACGGCGCCGGCGCCAGCAGGTGATCGAGGCCGCCCCGGAGCGCGGCAGCACCGGCGGCGCCCCGCACCGGCCCGAGCACTACGACGAGTACTCGCACGTCGTCGTCGACGAATCGCAAGACCTCTCCCCGATGCAGTGGCGCATGGTCGGGCGCCGCGGCAAGTACGCGAGCTGGACCGTCGTCGGCGACCCGGTGCAGAGTTCGTGGCCGGATCCCGAAGAGGCCGCCGCCGCGCGCGACCAGGCCTTCGGCCCGAAGACGGCCAAGCGCCGCTACACGTTGCGCACCAACTACCGCAACTCCGCGGAGATCTTCGACCTCGCCGCGAAGGTCGTCGCCGGCCACGCCGAGCCCGGTGAGCTGCCCAAGGCGGTCCGGACCACCGGCATCGAACCCGAGGTGCGGCCGGTCGAAGCCGACGCGCTGGAAGGCGCGACGCAGGCCGCGGTGAAGGAGCTGCTCGGCGCCGTCGAGGGCACCGTGGGCGTGATCACGGCCATGGACCGCGTGCCGGAGGTCGGGGGCTGGTTCGCGGACCAGACCGACGAACGCCTCAAGATCGTCGGCAGCCTCGACTCCAAGGGCCTCGAGTACGACGCCGTCGTGCTGGTCGAACCCATGGACCTCGTCACGGAGTCCTCCACCGGACGGCGCGTGCTGTACGTCGCGCTGACCCGGGCGACGCAGCAGCTGATCGTGCTCGCGTCCGATCCGGACTGGATCCCGCAGAGCTGACCCGCTCACACCGGCGACGCGCCGGGAAGGGAACAGCGGGCCCGTGCGTTACTGCTGACCGTGAGTTCCCTGTCTGACGTGCCGCTGTCCGTGCTCGACCTCGCGCCCATCTCGGAGGGCCACGGGGTCGGCGACGCCCTGCGCAACACCATCGACCTGGCCCGCCACGCGGAGCGGCTGGGGTACCGCCGCTACTGGCTCGCCGAGCACCACAACATGCCGGGCATCGCCAGCTCGGCGACGGTGGTGCTGATCGGCTCGGTCGCCGGCGCCACGGAGTCCATCCGCGTCGGCTCCGGCGGGATCATGCTGCCCAACCACGCCCCGCTCGTGGTGGCCGAGCAGTTCGGCACCCTCGAAGCGCTGCACCCGGGCCGCATCGACCTCGGCATCGGGCGCGCGCCCGGCACCGACCAGCGCACGGCGCTCGCTCTGCGCGGGCCCGGCGGGCTCACCGCCGAGAACTTCCCCGAGCAGCTGATGGAGCTGCTGGAGTACTTCGAGCGCGACCCCGCGCGCGGCGTCAACGCCGTGACCGCCGAAGGCAACAAGCCGCCGCTGTGGCTGCTGGGTTCGTCCGGCTTCAGCGCGCAGCTCGCCGGACGGCTCGGGGTGCCGTTCTCGTTCGCGCACCACTTCGCGTCGGAGAACACGCTGCCGGCGGTGCAGCTGTACCGCGAGAACTTCCGCCCGTCGGAGGTGCTGCAGGAGCCGTACGTGATGCTCGGCGTCGCCGTCGTGGCCGCCGAGACCGACGAGCGGGCGCAGTTCCTCGCCGGGCCGAGCGGGCTGTCGTTCCTGTCGCTGCGCCGCGGCCGTCCGGTCGCGCTGCCGACGCCGGAGGAAGCCGCCGAGTACCCGTACACGGAGACGGACCGCGCGTTCCTCGCCGACCGTTTCGGTTCGAGCGTGATCGGCTCGCCGGAGACCGTCCGCAAGGGACTCGAGCAGCTGCTCGCCGACAGCGGTGCGGACGAGCTGATGATCACCACGCAGGTGCACGGCCACGAGGACCGCGTGCGCTCTTACGAACTCGTGGCGAGCCTCAAGAATTGACCTCGGGCAGAAAGAAATCCCGGTCTGCGCGGCCGGGATTTTTCTTTTCCGCCGTTTCTGCGCCATTCGCGTGCTGAATCCGGGGATGCGTCGCGGTGGTCAGTTCTGCGTTGTCCATTGCGGACTCCGGCGCGGCGACGGCAGCACCTCGGGCGAGAGGAACGGTCCGGGCCACGGGCCTGCGGCCGGGCGGCGCGGGGCGGTCTGGCGCAGGACCAGCTCCATTTCGAAGCGGGCGGCGGGATCGCGCAGCCGGTCACCCAAGGTGGCCTGGAGCTGGCGCATGCGGTAGCGGACGGTCTGCGGGTGGATCTGCAGGCGGTCGGCGATTTCGACGATGTTGCCCTGGCTGTCGAGCCACGCTCGGAGCGTTTCGAGGAGCCGTTCCTGCTGTTTGTCGGTCATGCCCGCCAGTGGCGCGAAGAGGCGGGAGCGCAGCACGTCGACCAGCACTGCGTCGGAGTTCACCAGCAGGTCGGCGAGGTGATCCTCGGCGCGGAGCACGCGGCGGGGCGTGACGCGACCGCGATCGGCGAGTGTCAGCGCGGCGCGGGCCCAGCGCAGCGAGTCGCCGAGGCGGCCGAGCAGGACACACGGCCCGAGCGAGAGCCGGTGGTCCGGCAACGCAGCCTGCAGCGTCGCGAGGCCCGCGCTGTCCACGGCTCCGGGCACGACGATGCGCGGCTGCGCACCCTCCAGTTCGAACAACAGCTCGGGGTCGAGCGTGACGGGCCGGCGCAGGTGCGCCACGGTCATCGGCTGCACCGCGATCGGCGACGCCGTCTCGGGCACCGTCCAGCCGGTGAGCTGCGCGAGATCGCCGATCGCCTTCGCGGGTGCGGCGGGCTGTTGCAGCACCAGGTCGAGCAGGCGGCGCCGCCACATCTCGAGCGCGCCGGCCGTGCGGGCCTTCGCTTCGAGGTACCCGTCGAGCGCGACGGAGGCCAGCTCGTCCATGAACGCCAGCATCGCGTCGGCCAGCTGCGCCACCACCGGCGACGACAGCCCGCTCCGCCGCCCGACGCCCATGATCCGCCGCCACGACACCCGCGCGCCGACGCGGTAGGCCGACTGCACCGTGTCCAAGCTGCGCCCCTCGCGCATCTCGTTCTGCCCCAACCGGTGGTGCACCTGGTGCGACTGCTCCTTCGACGCCGCCGGGTCCGCGAGCTGCTCGACGAACACCTTGATCGCGTACTCGACGCCCGCCCGGATCGATTTCCCGCACGGCCCGTCCAGCAGCCGCGCATACACCGGAATCGTCGCCCTGATCTCGTCGACGATTTCCGTGGCCAGACTGGCGAGCTCGGGGCGCAGGATTTCCGCCACCCTCCGCGGCGACCCCGCCGACGGAACAGTGCGCTCGAATCCCCGCTCCACCGACATCGCAGCTCCTTTGCCCCGTCCCGGTTCCCGGCTATCGACACCCCAGCGGCTGCCCCCTCGGCAGCCGCTGGGGTGACACCGGACACATCGGAAAAACCACGCCGGATGTGTCACGTTTCGCGGAAGAAAAAGATTTCTTATCACCAGCGTGACAAGTTCCCGCCGCCCCACGCACAAACTCCGGCAACGTACCGCCGACCGCACCGGAAAACGCGTACGAACGGACGAGCACGCCACACCGTTCCCGAGCACACCGAAAGCACCGCGGTGCGCCACTCGGCAACCGCGCGATTTTGGTGGCGCCGGGTGCGCCGGACGCGCCACAAAAGGAGCGGCTCCGGTGGCTGGCGGGCCGGAGCACACCTCGCGCACCTGCCGAGTGCCTGTTGGCCGACCGCGCCCCGATCACCCCGAAACAGCTCGGGGCACCACACGACGGCCACACCATTTGACGGCACCGGGCAGGCCAGGCGCGCCACAAAGGAGCGGCTCCGATGACTCGCGGGCCGGCGCACACCTCGCACACCTGCCGAGAGACTGTTGGCCGACCCCGCCCCGATCACCCCGAAACCAGCTCGGGCACCACACGACGGCCGCGCCATTCGGCGGCGCCGAGCGCACCGGACGCACCCCAACGGAGCGGCTCCGATGACTTGAGGGCCAGGGCACACCACGCGCACCTGCCGAGAGACTGTTGGCCGACCCCGCCCCGATCACCCCGAAACCAGCTCGGGGCACGGCGGGCGCGCGGTGGCGGCGCCGGGCGGGCCGGACGTACCGCAACGGAGCGGAATCGATAGCTGGCGCGGCGGGCGCGCTCGTCGAGCACCTGTCCGAACGGCCGCTGGCCGACCTCGGCCCGACCGCACCGAAACCAGCGCCTAGCACCATCGGACGACCGCGCCGTTGTGGCGACGCCGGGTCGCCCGGACACGCCACGAAGGATCGGAATCGCTGGCGAGCCAGGGAGCGCACCTCGCGCGCCTGTCCGAGCGGCTGCTGGCCGACCTCGTCCCGATAAGCCCGCGCCGCGGCGAGGGCGCCCAACGTCCACTGTGACGCGCGATCCGGTCGAGGACACCACGGTGGACGGCGGCCACCGACTTCACCACCACGGCGCGCGCCGATCTGCGCGGCGGCCGCCCATCTTGTACCATCCGTTTGATACAAGATGGGAGTGCGTGTCATGGACCTCGGCTCAGCCCTCGGTGTCGCGCTGGTTGGCGGACTGTTCGGTCTGGCGATCCTGATCGTGTTGTGGCCCGGGGAGCGGCAGGGCGCGCGCCTGCTCGCCAAGTGGGGCCTGCCGCGCGCGACGCCGGAGCAGGTGGGCGTCGCGGTGCGGTACTTGCGGCGCCGGCGGTTCTGGTATCCGTGGCTGTGGGTCGGCCTCCCCCTGATTCCGGGCGCGTCGGGCCTGGCGGACTCGTCCGGGCTCGGCACGATCGTCACCGTGCTGCTCCTCGGCGGGCTCATCGCCGAGGTGCTGGCCCAGCGGCCGGCCCCGGGCCCGCGGCGCGAAGCCGTGCTCGCGCCCCGCGGTGTCCTCGACTTCGCTCCCCTGTGGGCGATCGTCGTCGCCGGGCTGGCCGCGGTCGCCGCCGCGGTGCACCTGGCGGTGATCGGCGAGTGGGTGCTGTTCGCCGTGACGGTCGCGTCCGCCGCTGTCGCGTGGGGCGTGGTCTTGCTCGCCGTGCGGCGCCCGGCCACGGGTGACCCCGACGTCGACCTCGCGCTGCGCTGCCGCAGCGCCCGCGTCGCCCTCGGGCTCGCCACGGCGGCGTGCGCCGTCACCGCCTGGCCCGGCGGCACGTTGCCGTCGTTCCTGGCGTTCGTGGTGACGCTCGCCGCGTTCATCGCCATCGCCTCGCCGCCGCGGAGACTGCCCGCGCCGGCAACGGCGAAGTAGATGCCGCTGCGAGTGGTCGTCGACGCCGACAACGGGATCGCCCCGTGGCGCCAGGTCCACGACCAGATCGTCCTCGCGATCAGCACCGGCACCCTGCCCGTCGACGCCCGGCTCCCGCCCATCCGCCAGCTCGCCCGCGACCTCGGGCTGGCCTCCGGCACGGTCGCCCGCGTCTACCGCGAGCTCGAAGCCGCCGGCTGGGTCACCACCGCCCGCGCCCGGGGCACCGTCGTCGCCGGCGCCACCGAACGACCCGACCGCGCGGCCCTGCTTCGCACCGCCGCCGCCGACTACGCCCGGCGCGTCCGGGAACTGGACGCCGACGCGGCCGAAGCCGTCGAAGCCGTGCGCACGGCGCTCGCCGAGACCCAGCCCTGAGCCGCACTCTCCGACCTGGTGCGCGGCACAGCGAGGGGGTTAGCCTCGCATCAGCACCCTCCCCACCGCGGTGAGCACGGGCTCCAGCGCCTCGAGCTCCGTGCCCACGCACTCCGTGATCCCCGCGCCGATGACGTCCACTTCGGACAGTCCGGCGATCGCCTCGACGAGCTCGAAGATCTTCAACCCACCGGGTTCGGGGTAGTTCACGCCGCCGAACTCCCCCGGATCCAGCACGTCGAGATCGACGTGGAGGTACACCGACTCCGCGCCGGCCCGCCGAAGCGCACCAGCGACGTCCTCCGTCGGCACCGCCAGCCCGCGGCGAACGGCTTGCTCCTCCGCGGCGTCGAAGACCCGCGTGCCGAACAGAGCCACCCGCCCCGGCTCGATCGCGGGGCTCGCCGCGAACTCCTCGTCCCCCTCGCCCAGCAACGACCGCAGCACCATGCCGTGGAACGCGCCCGAGGGAGACGATTCGGCCGTGTTCAGATCCGGGTGCGCGTCGAACCACGCGACGCCCAGCCCGGCGCCGTGGCGGTAGCGCGCGACACCGATCGGCACCAGCTCCACACCGCAGTCACCACCGATCGTCAGGACCGGGCCGCCGGGTGCTTCGAGCGCGGCGAGCTGCGCCGCCCGGTTGGCGCCGGTCAGCACCGCGCGGTTGGCGACGCCCGCGCTCACCTCGCTGGTGGCCGGTTCCTGGTGGATGTGGTGCACCGGCAGGCCCAGGACGTGCCCGGCCAGCTCGGAAAGCGCGAGGCAGCCCTCGATCAGTCCCCGGGCCCGGGGACCGACCGCGCCCTGCCACTGCGGCACCGCGTTGATCAGCATGCGCCCGACGGTAGCGCGGCCTGCCCCGCCGAGACGAGCCCGAAGCGGCGCGAACGGCCCACTCGCGCCGAAATGGCGCGAGTGGGCCGTTCGCGACACCGGAAACTGGCGCCCCGCCGCGCTACTCGAGCACGATGAGGAGGTCCCCGCCCTCGACCTGCTGCACGGAGGTGATCGCCAACCGCCCGACCTTGCCCGCCGCCGACGCGGTGATCGAAGCTTCCATCTTCATGGCCTCGATCGTCGCCACGGTCGCGCCGGCCTCGACCTGGTCGCCTTCCGCCACCTGCAGCGTCACCACACCAGCGAACGGCGCCGCGATCTGCTTCGGGTTGCCCTTCTCGGCCTTTTCGGTCACGGGGACGTCCGAGGCGATCGAGCGGTCGCGGATCTGGATCGGCCGCAGCTGGCCGTTGAGCGTCGACATCACGGTGCGCACACCGCGCTCGTCGGCCTCGCCGATCGCTTCCAGCTCGATGAGCAGCCGGACACCGGGCTCCAAGTCGACCGAGTACTCCTCACCCGGGCGCAAGCCGTAGAAGAAGTCCTTGCTCGACAGCACGCTCGTGTCGCCGTAGGCCTCGCGACGGGTTTCGAACTCCTTCGTCGGCCCGGGGAACAGCAGCCGGTTCAAGGCGCCGCGCCGGTTGTCGGTGAGGTCCTTGCGGTCCTCTTCGGACAGTTCCGCGACGGGCTTGGCCGCCGACCGGCCTTCGAGAGCCTTGGTGCGGAACGGTTCCGGCCAGCCACCCGGCGGGTCGCCGAGCTCGCCGCGGAGGAAGCCGATCACGGAGTCCGGGATGTCGAACTTGTTGGGCTCCGCCTCGAAGTCCGCGGGGGAAACACCCGCGCCGACGAGGTGCAGCGCGAGGTCGCCGACCACCTTGGACGAAGGCGTGACCTTCACGAGGTGACCGAGGATCTTGTCGGCCGCGGCGTACATGGCCTCGATGTCCTCGAAGCGGTCGCCGAGCCCCAGCGCGATGGCCTGCGTGCGCAGGTTGGAGAGCTGGCCGCCCGGGATCTCGTGGTGGTACACGCGGCCGGTGGGCGAAGCGAGGCCGGCTTCGAAGGGAGCGTAGATCTTGCGCACGCTCTCCCAGTAGGGCTCGAGGTCACCGATCGCCTGCAGGTCCAGGCCCGTGGTGCGGTCGGAGTGGTCGGTCGCCGCGACGATCGACCCGAGCGACGGCTGCGACGTGGTGCCGGCCATGGACGACACCGCGCCGTCGACGGCGTCCGCGCCCGCCTGGATGGCGGCGAGGTAGGTGGCCAGCTGACCGCCCGCGGTGTCGTGCGTGTGGATGTGCACGGGGAGGTCGAACTCCTTGCGCAGCGCGGTCACGAGCTTCGCGGCGGCCGGTGCGCGGAGCAGGCCCGCCATGTCCTTGATCGCGAGGATGTGCGCGCCCGCTCCGACGATCTGCTCGGCGAGCTTCAGGTAGTAGTCGAGCGTGTAGAGCTTTTCTCCGGGATCGGAGAGATCGGAGGTGTAGCAGAGAGCGACTTCGGCGACGGCAGTGCCGGTTTCGCGGACCGCGTCGATGGCCGGGCGCATCTGCTCGACGTCGTTGAGCGCGTCGAAGATGCGGAAGATGTCGATGCCGGTGGCGGCCGCTTCTTCGACGAACGCGTGCGTGACCTCGGTGGGGTACGGCGTGTAGCCCACGGTGTTGCGGCCGCGCAGCAGCATCTGCAGGCAGATGTTCGGCACGGCCTTGCGCAGCTGTTCGAGGCGCTCCCACGGGTCCTCGGCCAGGAAGCGCAGCGCGACGTCGTAGGTGGCGCCACCCCAGCACTCGAGGGAGAGCAGCTGCGGCACGGTCGCCGCGACGACCGGGGCGACGGCCAGGAGGTCCTTCGTGCGCACGCGCGTGGCGAGCAGGGACTGGTGGGCGTCGCGGAACGTGGTGTCGGTGACGCCGAGCAGCGGCGACTCCCGCAGCCAGCGGGCCAAGCCGACCGGGCCCAGCTCGGTGAGCTTCTGCTTGGAGCCGTCCGGCGGCACGAGATCGGCGGGCAGCTTCGGCAGCTTCGTCGTGGCGTCGGGCGTGCGTGGACGTTCACCGTGCGGGCGGTTCACCGTCTGGTCGGCCAGGTAGGTGAGCAGGCGCGTGCCGCGATCCGCCGAACTGCGGGCGGTGAGCAGGTGCGGGCGCTCCTCGATGAACGACGTCGTGACGCGGCCTTCGCGGAAGTCCGGGTCGTCGAGCACCGCCTGGAGGAACGGGATGTTCGTGGCGACACCGCGGATGCGGAACTCCGCGACGGCACGCCGGGCCCGGCCCACGGCGGTCTTGAAGTCGCGGCCGCGGCAGGTGAGCTTCACGAGCAGCGAGTCGAAGTGGGCGCTGATCTCCGTGCCGGAGAACGCGGTGCCGCCGTCGAGGCGGATGCCGGAGCCGCCGGGCGAGCGGTAGGCGCTGATCATGCCGATGTCGGGGCGGAAGCCGTTGGCGGGGTCTTCCGTCGTGATGCGGCACTGCAGCGCGGCGCCGCGCAGGTAGATCTTGTCCTGCGCGAGGCCGAGATCGGCGAGCGTTTCACCGGAGGCGATGCGCATCTGCGACTGCACGAGGTCGACGTCGGTCACCTCCTCGGTCACCGTGTGCTCGACCTGGATCCGCGGGTTCATCTCGATGAACACGTGGTTGCCGTCGCGGTCGAGGAGGAACTCGACGGTGCCGGCGTTGCGGTAGCCGATCTGGCGCGCGAACTTCACGGCGTCGGCGCAGATGCGGTCGCGCAGCTCGGGGTCGAGGTTCGGCGCGGGGGCCAGCTCGACCACCTTCTGGTGGCGGCGCTGCACGGAGCAGTCGCGCTCGTAGAGGTGGATGATGTTGCCCTGGCCGTCGGCGAGGATCTGCACCTCGATGTGGCGCGGCTCCACCACGGCCTTCTCGATGAACACCGTCGGGTCACCGAACGCGGATTCGGCCTCGCGCGCGGCGGCCTCGATGGACTCGCGCAGGTGGGCCGGGTCCTCGACGCGCCGCATGCCGCGGCCGCCACCGCCGGCGACGGCCTTGACGAACACCGGGAAGCCGAGCTCCTCGGCCCCGGCCACCAGCGCGTCGATGTCGCTCGAGGGCTCCGACGAGCCGAGCACCGGCACGCCGGCCTCGCGCGCGGCCTTGACGGCGCGCGCCTTGTTGCCGGTGAGCTCCAGGATCTCGGCGCTCGGGCCGACGAACGTGATCCCGGCGTCCTCGCACGCGCGCGCGAGATCGGGGTTTTCGGACAGGAAGCCGTAACCCGGGTAGACCGCGTCGGCGTCCGCCTTCTTGGCGGCCTTGACGATCTCCTCGACGGAGAGGTACGCGCGCACCGGGTGACCGGGTTCGCCGATCTCGTAGGCTTCGTCGGCCTTCAGCCGGTGGAGCGAGTTGCGGTCTTCGTGCGGGAACACGGCAACCGTGCCCGCCCCCAGTTCGTAGCCGGCGCGGAACGCTCGGATCGCGATCTCACCGCGGTTGGCCACCAGTACCTTGCGGAACATGCCCGGTCCTTCCCGTTTCGGATCGGTAGTGAAGGCACGTTACCCGGTTTGTCTCGCTCTCCGGGAGGCAGATTCCACGTGATGGACATCATTCGCGCCGACCTGCGTGCATGATGCGGGGAACTCGGGCTCCCCGCAACAGTCAGGAGGCCTGAGCGGGCAGGGTGCACAGCAATCGGTTGGCTGTGCCCGAAGGCACGTTTTTCAGCGCGTTCGGTGTCGCTGCCTGCACCAACGCCTTGTCGACGTCCGCGGGAGCGGCGTCCGGGTGCTGGGACCGGTAGACGGCGGCGGCGCCCGCCGCGACGGCCGCGGCCATCGAGGTGCCCGATAGCGGGCCGGCGTTCGACGAACCCGCGAGCGGCGCCGGGACGTCGACGCCCGGTGCGTAGAGGTCGACCGGCGTCCCGAAGTCCGAGAAAGTCGCCACCTGGTCTTGCACGTCGCTCGCCGCCACGGTGAGCGCGGCGGGGACCCGCGCCGGCGAAACCTGGCTGTCGTCTTCGCCGCCCTCGCCCGCCGGGACGACGACGGGCATCACCGCGGCGAGAGCGGCCACCGCGTCGTCGAGCTGCTGGTTGGCCACGCCCCCGATGCCGAGGTACGCCACGGCCGGCTGGTGCGCGTTCTGCGCTACCCAGTTGAGGCCCGCGAGGATGTTGTCGGTGCTGCCGCCGCCGTCCTTGTCGAGCACGCGGACCGGGAAGATCTGCGCGCCCTTGGCCACGCCGTAGCTGCGGCCGGCGACGATGCCGGCGACGCGCGTGCCGTGCCCGTTGGTGTCGGACGTGTCGGCGCCGCCGGTGAGGAAGTCCTTGCCCGGCTGCACCCGCCCCTGGAAATCGGGGTGCTTCGCGTCGACGCCGCTGTCGATCACGTACACGGTGACGTCGGAGGCATCGCTTTCGTAGCGGTACTTCTGGTCGAGGCCGGTGCGCTGGTCGATCCGGTCGAGCGCCCAGCTCGGCGGGTTGTCCTGCGTGCCGCCGCCGGCGGCCGCGAGGGCGGGCGAATTCGCCGTCGCCACGAGGAGGATCGTCATTGTCACCGGAAGAAGCCCACGGATCCGCATTCCTGCGTGGTATCCCGGCCGCGTGCGGGCGGCAACTCGACATCACCCGATGGGCTGGTCCGTGTTTCGGCCGGAAACCTTTCGCCCCCGACCGGCCTCTCCCAGACAGTGATCAAGAACCGGACCAGGGGGAATGATGAGTGAGAAACCATACGTCGCCGTTGTCCTTTACGAGGCGACCAGTGATTCACCCGCGTACGAGCCGCTGCACCGCGAAGACTTCGTCCTCGTCCACGCGGCGAGTGAAGACGAAGCGCGCGACACCGTCCGCCGTCGCGCGGAAGCCGCGTCGGGCAGCCACCGCAACGAGCGCGGTGAGCTGATCACGTGGCGGTGCAAGCACGTGGTCGACGTCGCGCAGGCCCTCGACGAGGACCTCACGCGCGACGCCGACCTGTCTGCCCGGCACTTCCACGGCTACGACTCCTACCGGCGGTTCGAGCCGTTGCTGTCGGGGTGAGCTCACTCCGCCGGGACGTGGCCGCTGACCGACATCGCCGGGAGGTAGACGAGCGCGTCGAAGGCCCGCACGACGTCGACGGAGGTGAACAGGTGAGCGTGGCGCATGCTCTTCGGCCCGGCCACACCCTTCGCGCGGTTGGCGCGGAGGTCGACCAGGCACGGCCCGGACTCGGCGAGCGCGGCTTCGACGCTGCCGCCCTCGGCCGGCGGTAGCTCGTCGGCGTGGACGCGGAAGCCGAGGCGCGCGTTCTCGTCCGGGGTGAGGCCCGTGGTGGTGCCGGTGCCGGCCGTGAGGCCGAGGGTGAAGTAGTCGTCGCCGAACTCGGCGGCCAGGTGCGTGCCGGCCGAGGGGAAGACCATGCCCGGCGCGGGCGCGAACGGCACACGCTGCAAGTGTCCGTTGTGGACCATCACGACGATCTTCGCGCCCTCGCCGTGCAGCCGGCGAAGCAGCTTCACCGTCGACGCCAGATACGTGTCACGGGAAGAACTCTGCATCGACGGCGCGACGCCCGCCATCATCGCCGCCAGCTCACGCTGGTAGGCGTCGAGGCGGAGCGCTCCGAGCGCGTGGTGTTCGGCGATGGCGTGCGCGGTCGGGGCCCGACGCTGCTGGTACACGGGCGCCAGGGCACGCAAGTGTGCGAGGAGGGTGCTGAACGCGGCGGTGGCCGCGTCGCGCGCGGGCGCGGCCATCGCCGCGTAGCGGCCGGGCGCGATGGCGCTGCTGACCGACGCGTACGGCTCCGAAGCGGTGAGGCCGGCGTCGACCAGCGGGACGACATCGGGGTCGACGTCTTCGAGGTAGCGCCGCACTGCTTGCAGCGCCGGGGCGGGTGAGCCGCCGGAGCTGGGGACGTCGAGGCCCGCGTAGCGGACGCCGCCGTGCTCGCGCAGCCAGGCGAGCATCTCGTGCACCTCGGGTGAGTCGCCGAGGGAGAAGGTGAAGCCGTCGCGGCCGATGTCGGCGACGTCGCCGGGCGCGCCGCGCAGCCAGCCGTCGACCAGCTCGCCCTCGGCGAACCCCGATTCGAAGCCGAGCACGGTGAAGCCGCGTTCCTCGACGAGGTGGCGCAGCAGCCGGTTGCGCAGCCGGCCGAACTCGCGGATGTGGTGGTTGTTCTCCCCGATCGCGACGATGCGCGCGTCGCCGATGAGGTCCGCGATCGGCGTGACGTCGTCAGGCGAGAAGGGCGTTCGGAAGTCGAGGTCTGGCATACTGGGCACACTAACGCAACAGGAGTAGCACTTGGCAAGTGAAACGGCCGGAACCCGCCGACCGGGCGGGCGCACCGAACGCACGCGCATCGCGGTGCTGCAGGCGACGCTGGACTTGCTCGCCGAGCGGGGTTTCACGAACCTGACGGTCGAGGCGGTCGCGGAGCGCTCGGGCGTCCACAAGACCACGATCTACCGCCGCTGGGCTTCGACGGACGGCCTTGTCGCCGCGGCCCTGCGCATGGGCACGGAGCAGCCCTGGACACCGCCCGACACCGGCTCGCTGGCGGGCGACCTGCGGGAGGTGCTGCTGGAACTGGTGCGCTACTTCACCGAACCGGACCTGCGGGAGCTCCCGACGGCGTCGGTGCTGGCGGCCTTCCACTCGGAATCCGCGGCGGAGGCGCTGCACGCGTTCTACCAAGACCGGCACGAGCGCTCGGCGGTGCTCGTGACCCGCGCAGTGGCGCGCGGCGAAGTACCGGCCGGCACCGACCCCGACGAAGTGATTCGCGTGGCGAGCGGCCCGATCTTCTACCGGCTGTTCATCTCGCGCGAACCGCTCACGCCTGTGGACGCCCGGACAGCCGCCGACGCGGCGGCGGCAGCTGCGGAGGCGGGGGTGTTCGTGCGGAAAGGAAGGGGTGGCGACATCAGGGGTTGACGCCGCCTCGCAGGCGTGGGAGCCAGAAGCCGGCCGGCACCGCAGGGAGCCGGCACTGAAGTGCTTCGGCATCACGCGCCACCGGCACTCGCGCCGAGCGCCACCACGCGGCGGGTTCCCGGTGACCGCCGCGGGGTCAGCGGAGGGCGAGCCGGTACCGGACCTCTTCCAGCGTCACCGCGCCGTCGGCCACTGATTCGACTTTGGTGCGGCCGTCGAGGGCCCAGCCGGCGTGTTCGTAGAACGTGCGAGCGCGCGTGTTGGTCGTGAGGACCCACAGAGTCGCGGTCGAGAACTCCGCGGTGAGGGCGGCGACGGCGGCCGCGTGGAGGAGGCGGCCGACACCGCGGCTCCACTGCGAGGGAAGAAGGTAGAGGGAAGCGAGCTCGCCCGTCTCGGCGGTGGCGTCCTCGTCGCGGCCGGGGTTGGTGGCGGCGAAGCCGGCGAGGGAACCGTCGGGCGTCACGGCGACCAGGATCGTCTGGTGCGCGGGCAGATCCGCGAGGTTCCGGGCCCAGAAGCGCTCGCGGGCGTCGACCGAAAGACCCGACAGGAACTCGGCGGGCAGCAGTCCGTCGTACGCGGCTTGCCAGGAAGCGACGTGGACGTGGGCGATCGCCGGAGCATCGGAGACGACCGCCGGCCGGACGGAGGCGGGGGCGGCAGCCGTCAACTCTTCTCCAAGTACTCCGCGCGTTCCATGTCCACGACGTCGGACACCATCTGGGCCAGGCCAGGATAGGAGGACAGCGAAGGGTCACGCACCACGATTTCCTGGGCCTGCGCGCGGGCTTCGGTGATCACCTCCTCGTCGCGCAGCAGGGACAGCAGCTTGAGCCCCGAGCGCTTGCCGGACTGGGCGGCGCCGAGGATGTCGCCCTCGCGGCGGAGTTCGAGGTCCAAACGGGACAGTTCGAAGCCGTCGGTGGTGGACTCGACGGCCGCGAGGCGTTCGCGGGTCGAGGTGCCGTCGAGGGTTTCGGTCACCAGCAGGCACAACCCCGGCACGCTGCCCCGGCCGACGCGGCCGCGCAGCTGGTGCAGCTGGCTCACGCCGAACCGGTCGGCGTCGAGGATGACCATCGCGGTGGCGTTGGGGACGTTCACGCCGACCTCGACGACGGTCGTCGCCACGAGGACCTGGATCTGGCCGGCGCCGAAGGCACGCATCACCGCGTCCTTCTCGTCGGCCGGCATGCGGCCGTGCAGCGCGGCGACCTTGAGCCCCTTCAACGCCCCGCCCGCCAGGTCCGGCGCCACGTCCAGCACGGCCAGCGGCGGGCGCTTGTCGCTCTTGTCCGACGGCGGTTCGTCGCCGATGCGCGGGCACACGACGTACGCCTGGTGTCCCTTGGCGACTTCCTCCTGCACGCGCTCCCACACGCGGTCGAACCACGCGGGCTTCTCCGCCACCGGCACCACGGTCGTCTTGATCGGCGACCGGCCCACGGGCATCTCGCGCAGCGCGGACGTCTCGAGGTCGCCGTACACGGTCATCGCGACCGTGCGCGGGATCGGCGTCGCCGTCATCACCAGCACGTGCGGCGAAGTGCCGTCCGCCCCGCGCGAGCGCAATGCGTCGCGCTGCTCCACGCCGAACCGGTGCTGCTCGTCGACGACCGCGAGGCCGAGGTCCGCGAACTGCACGTGGTCCTGGATCAGCGCGTGCGTGCCGACGACGATCCCGGCCTCGCCGCTCGCCGCCTCCAGCAGCGCCTTCTTGCGTTCCTTCGCACCCAGCGAGCCGGTGAGCAGCGTCACGCGCGTGGCGTTCTCCGCCGCGCCCAGCTCCCCCGCCATCCCCAGTTCGCCGAGCATCTCGCGCAGCGAACGCGCGTGCTGAGCGGCGAGCACCTCGGTCGGGGCGAGCAGCGCGGTCTGCCGACCGGAGTCGATGACCTGCAGCATCGCCCGCAGCGCGACCACGGTCTTGCCCGAACCCACTTCGCCCTGCAGCAGGCGGTTCATCGGGTGCTCGGTCGACAGGTCGCCGGCGATCTCATCGCCGATCGCGCGCTGGCCGGCCGTGAGGTCGAACGGCAGGCGCTTGTCGAACGCGTCGGCCAAGCCGCCGTCGGTGTGCGGGCTGGCCTTCGCCGGTCGCGACACCGCCGAGTGGCGCCGCTGCGCGAAGATCAGCTGCACGGCCATGGCCTCGTCCCACTTGAGGCGGTGGCGCGAGGTCTCCAGGTGCGCCCAGTCCTCGGGCCGGTGGATGCCGCGCAGGGCGCGCTCCAAACCCGGCAGGCCGTGGCGCTTCAGCAGCTCTTCCGGCATCGGATCCGCGGGCACTTCCAGCACGTCCAGCACCTGCCGCACGCACTTCGCGATCGACCACGTCGGCATGCCCTGGGCCGCCGGGTACACGGGGATGATCTCGGCCAGGAAGTTGTCGACGGCCTCGGCTTCGCGCTCGGCGTCGAGCAGCTCGTACTCCGGGTTGGCGAGCTGCAGCGTGTCGCGGAACGCCGTCACCTTGCCCGCGAACAGGCCCGTCTTGCCGGGCACGAGTTCCTTCTCGCGCCACGCCTGGTTGAAGAACGCACAGGCCAGCCGCCGTTTTCCGTCGGTGATGACCATGTCGAGGATCGTGCCGTTGCGCGACTTCATGCGGCGCTTGCTGATCTTCTCGATCCGCGCCAGCACGGTCGCGTGCTCGCCCAGCTCCAGGCCGGCGATGTCGGTGAGCTCGCCGCGCTCGGCGTACCGGCGCGGGTAGTGGCGCAGCAGGTCGGAGACGGTCTCGATGCCGAGGGAACCCGACAGCGCCTTCGCCGTCTTCGCCCCCAGCAGCAGTGGCAGCTTGTCGCGCAGCCCGGCCATGTCTATTCGACCCCCATCAGCAGGACGGCTCCCGCCTGGCCACTGGCATAACTCGTCAACTCCACTTCGGGGTGCTCGTGCCGCAGCTGTTCGGCCAGTTCGCCGGTCAGGCCCGGCGGGACAGCCTCCCCGCTCAGCACCGTGACCAGCTCGCCGCCGAGCGCCAGCATGCGGTTGAGCACGCTCATCGCGGCCGCGACGAGGCTCGTCTCCGAGGCCGGCGCCGGTTCGATCAGCACCACCTCGTCGTCGACCAGGCCGATCACGTCACCGGACTGGGCCCGGCCCACCCAGGTTAGCGACTCCTCGGTCGCGATCCGCAGCTCGCCACGCCTGGTGGCCGCGGCGGCTTCGGCCATCGCCACGACGTCGTCGTTCACGCGGCGGCCCTCGTCGTGCACGGCGAGGGCGGCGAGCACCTGCACCGGCGACGCGCACGGGATCACCACCACGTCGCGGTCGCCCGCCATCGGGTGCCCGGCCGCGGTGTCGGCGGCGGCCGTGAGGTCCAAGCTGCCGGGCAGCACCGTCACGTGCCGGCCCGCGGCCTCGTTGAACAGCCCGATCATGTCCTCGACGCCGGGGGTCTCGTCGTCCGGCACGGCCAGCACGGCGACGCCCTCGGCCCGCAGCAGCTCGGCCAGCGCCCCACCGTGGACCACGGCCACCACCGACCGGTCCAGCCCGCCTCCGGGCTCGATCGGCGTCGGCGTGAGCAGCGGCTCGACGCGGATCCGCCGCGGCCGCCCGAGCTCCAGCCCGGCTTCGATCGCCGCGCCGATGTCGGCGCAGTGGACGTGCACGGCGTGGCTGCCCGACCCGTCGCCGGCCACCGTGACGCTGTCGCCGAAACCGCTCAGCTCCTTGCGCAACGCCGGCAGCCGCGCTTCGTCGACACCATCCAGCAGGTACATCACTTCCCACGCGTACGGCGCGGGTTCGGCGGTGGACAGCTTGATCGTCAGCGCCAGCTCGTGGTCGCGCTCCGGTGCCGTGTCGGTGACGACGCCGGCCAGCGCGTCGAGCACCGCGACGAGCCCGCGTCCCCCGGCGTCGACGACGCCCGCCTTGGCCAGCGCGGGCAGCTGCTTGGGCGTCTCTTCCAGCGCGGAAGCGGCAGCCGCGGCGACGGTCGCGGCGACTTCACCGAGCGATCGCGTGTCCCCTTGCACGGCGGCGGCCACGACGTGCAACACCGTCAGCATGGTCCCCGCGACGGGCCGGCTGACCGCTCCCGTGGCGACCCGGTCGGCGTGCCCGAGAGCTTCCGCGAGCCCCGCGCCGTCGAGGTCGGCGCCGCCGGCCGCCCAGTCGGCGATCCCCCGCACGACCTGGGAGATGATCACGCCCGAGTTGCCCCGCGCGGCGGCAACGGCGCCCCGGGCCAGCACCGCCAGCGCACCCGCCGCGTCGGCCGGGTCCGCGGCCGCCAGCGAATCGTGTGCCCCGGTCATCGTGTGCAGCAGGTTCGAACCCGTGTCGGAGTCGGCGACGGGGTAGACGTTGATGCCGTTGATCTCCGGCCGGAGCACCGCCAAGCTGCGCACGCACGCCGCCGACCAAGCCGACACCGTCGCCACGTCCAGCACCCGCACCCCGTAACCTCCTCGCCGGTTCCCGCGAGGGTATCGACCCCGTGACGACCCACCCGAAACCACTCGTTACTATGGTCGAGTTGCCCAGCGAGTCTGGGCGCCATTCTTTGTCCCAGATCCAGAGGAGTTCGACGTGGCTGCCGTGTGCGACGTCTGTGGCAAGGGACCCGGCTTCGGCAAGTCGGTCTCGCACTCCCACCGGCGTACCAACCGCCGGTGGAACCCGAACATCCAGACTGTGCACGCCAAGGTCGGCGTGTCCCAGCGCAAGCGCCTCAACGTGTGCACCTCGTGCATCAAGGCCGGCAAGGTCGTCCGGGGGTAAGGCGAAAGCTTGGGGTGGCGAGTGCTCGTGGAGAGCACTCGCCATTTTTTTCGCCTTACCGGCGCCTTCTGGGGGTCGAACCCCCAGACCCCCGCCAGGGGGCAAGCCCCCTGGACCCCCACGCGTGGTCACCACTCGAGGTAGAGCGCCATTTTGTCACTTCAGGAAGTCCGTCAGCACGGAACGCAGTGATTCGGGCGCGTTGAGCACGCTGTGATCCTGCCCGGGGATCAGTTCGTACCGGGCGTGCGGCACGGTCTCGGCGACAGCCCGCGCCGAAGCACCCATCCAGGCCTCCCCCGCACCACCCGACATCACGAGCACGGGCACGGTGATGGCGGCCAGCCGGTCGGCGGGCAGCCGGCCGCCGGGACCGGTGACGGTGGCGTCGTAGGGCAGCGTGTGCGCGTAGCCCACGAACCAGTCCCACACGGGCTGCCCCTTCATGGCGGCCACGCCCTCGGCCGGCACGGAGACGCCCTCGGTCAGGAACAGCTCCACGGCGCCGTCGCGATCACCGTCGGCGAGCAGGGCGCTGAGGCGCTCGGCGAGGTCGTCGCCGGGCCGCGGGCGCTCGCCGTCGACGATGAACGGCGGCTCGTACGCCGCCACCTTGCTCACTGGCAGGCCGCGGGCCGCCGCTTCCAGCGCCAGGATCGCGCCCGACGAGTGGCCGAACAGCGCGGCCGAACCGCCGACGGCTTCGATCACGGCCGTCAGGTCGTCCAGTTCGCGCTCGACGCTGTAGACGAGCGCGTCCCCGCTGTCGCCGCGGCCCCGCCGGTCGACGGCGACGGCCTGGAACCCCGCCTCCGCCAGCACGACGGCGAGCGCCGCCACGGTCGTCCGATCGTTCACGGCGCCACCGACGAGCAGTACGGGTGCACCGGTGCCGTAGGTGTCGAACGCGATGGACGTGCCGTCGGCGGAAGTGACGGTGGTGGTCATGGTTTTCCTCCCAGGGTCGGGCTCAATCCTCACCCCGGAGTCGGAGCCGGACCACCTGACCGGACACCGCGACGGCGAACCGTCAGGGCAGTTTCCAGTCCACCGGCGCCGCGCACTGGTCGGCCAGCAGCTTGTTGGCGCGGCTGAACGGACGCGAACCGAAGAAGCCGTTGTGCGCGGAAAGCGGGCTGGGGTGCGCCGATTCGATGCACGGGACGTCGCCGAGCATCGGGCGCAGGTTGCGGGCGTTGCGGCCCCACAGGATCGCGACCATCGGCTCGTCGCGCGCGGCGAGCGCCTTGATCGCCTGCTCCGTCACCTGCTCCCAGCCCTTGCCCTGGTGGGAGTTCGGCTTGCTGGGCTGCACCGTCAGCGCGCGGTTGAGCAGCAGGATGCCCTGGTCGGCCCACGGCGTGAGGTCACCGTTGGCCGGCAACGGGTAGCCGAGGTCCTCGGCGTACTCCTTATAGATGTTGACCAGGCTCTTGGGCAGCGGCCGCACGTCGGGCGCGACCGAGAAGCTCAGGCCGACCGCGTGCCCCGGCGTCGGGTACGGGTCCTGGCCGACGATCAGCACCCGCACGTCGTGGAACGGCTGTTTGAACGCGCGCAGCACGTGTTCGCCGGCCGGGAGGTACTTGCGGCCCGCCGCGATCTCCGCGCGGAGGAACTCCCCCATCGCGGCGACCTGCGGCGCCACGGGCTCGAGGGCCTGCGCCCAGCCTGCTTCGACGATCTCGTTCAGCGGTCGTGCGGTCACGGCCCGCGAGCCTAGCGCGGCGTGTGCGACGTCACCGGGGCGGGTCGAGCCGCCGCAGCTGTTCGCGGAACCGCGCGCCGCGCCGCACGTACGAGTCGACCACCATCGCGATCTGCTCGGCGGAGAACGATTTGTTCGGCCGCACCTTCGCCGGTACGCCCAGCGCGATCTCGCCGGGACCCACGTGCGAGTTGTACGACAGGACCGCGCCCGCGCCGACCATCCCGCCGTCTTCGATCGCGGTTCCGTTGAGCACCACCGAACCCGACGCGATGAGGCAGCCGGTGCCGATCGTCGCGCCTTCGACGTGCACGGCGTGGCCGATGGCCGACGACGGCCCGAGGATCGTCGGGTGCTTCGAAGTGCAGTGCAGCACGCAGCCGTCCTGCACGTTGGACCGTTCGCCGATCTCGATGTACCCGTGGTCGCCGCGCAGCACCGTCTGCGGCCACACCGACGCGCGCGGGCCGATCCGCACGTCGCCGATCACGGTCGCGTCGGGGTGGACGTAGGCGTCCGGGTGGATCGAGGGGACGAGGTCGCCGAGCGCGTAGATCGCCAAAACCGTCTCCCGTTTGGTCACACGAGGTTCTTGCCGAAGTACCGGCTCTCGGGTTCGTCCTTGTACACACCGAAACCCGGGATCGCGGTGTAGCCCGACGAACCGTAGAGGGCGATCGCCTCGGGCTGTTCGGTGCCCGTCTCCAGGACCGCTCGCCGGCGCCCCGCCGCGCGGGCCGTGCGCTCCAGCTCCGCCAGCATCGCGCGCGCGAAACCCTTGCCCCGCGCGGATTCCACGACGTACATCCGCTTCAGCTCGACGTCGCCGGGCGCGAACGCGGGCGCCGGGCCGTCGTGCGCGCGCCACGCCCCGGACGCGACGGGCGCGCCGTCGAGGTAACCGACGAGGAACAGCCCGCGCGGCGGCGCGAACTGCGCGGCGTCCAGGGGGGTCGAGTCTTCGCTGCCGTAGCGGCGCACGTACTCGAGCTGGACTTCGGCCATCAGCTTGGTCGCGTCGGGGTGGTCGAAGGCGACCGGTCTGATCTCCACGGGCCACAGCCTAGTGCTGCCGCCAGTGCTCCCAGCCGCCTTCGTGGCCGTACTCCTTGCCGTCCACGGTCACGCCGGAGCCCGGCATCGTCACGGCACCGATCTTGTGCCAGCCCTCGGGCAGTTCGCCGAACGGCGGGAACGTCGCCGCGAGCGCGTGGTCCTCGCCGCCCGTGAGGACCCAGCGCAGGGGATCGGCGCCGAGCGCGGTGCCGACTTCCCGTAGCCGCGTGGAGATCTCGAGGTCGGCCGTCTGCACGTCGAGCCCGACTTCCGACGCCGAGGCGAGGTGGCCGAGGTCGGCGAGCAGGCCGTCGGACACGTCGACCATCGCCGTCGCCCCGGCGAGCGCGGCCTGCGGACCGGCGGCGTACGGCGGTTCCGGCGCGCGCTGCGCGTTCACGACCCCGACCGGCGAGCGGAAGCCGCGCCGCAGCACGGCCAGCCCCGCGGCGGCCCAGCCCAGCCGGCCGCACACGGCGAGGACGTCGCCGGGCCGGGCGCCGGAGCGCGTCACCGGTTCGCGGTCTTCCAGGTCCCCCAACGCGGTGACACTGATCACGATCTGATCGGCGCTCACCATGTCGCCGCCGGCGACGCCGATTCCGGCCCGCGCCGCTTCGGCCCACATGCCGTTCATGATCTCCGTCACGACCTCGGTGCGCGTGTCCGGCGGGCACGCGAACCCGACGAGGACCGTGGTCGGTTTCGCGCCCATGGCCGCGACGTCCGACAGGTTCACGGCCACGGCCTTGCGCCCCACCTGTTCGGGACTCGACCAGTCGAGGCGGAAGTGCACGCCCTGGACCAGCACGTCCGTGGTCGCGACCACGCGGCCGTCGGGCGCGGCCACCACCGCCGCGTCGTCGCCTGGACCGAGCAGGGTCGACGCCGGCTGGCGCCGCCCGTGGGTGACCGCGTGGATCAGCGCGAACTCGCCCGTCCCGGCCACCGAGCCGTCGTCCGGTGACACCGGTCACCTCCTGTTTCTCTCCGTGTACGAAGCCTCGACCACCGACAGTCGGATCCCCTAGGTTTTTCCCGGGGCTGGCGATACCTTGCCTACACCGTTCCTACCTCGACTCCATCGTTACCGACGAAAGGGCACGCCGTGGTCCACGCATACATCCTCATCCAGACCGAGGTCGGCAAGGCGGCCGCGGTGGCGGCGGAGATCGCCGATGTGCCGGGCGTGACCAGCTCGGAGGACGTGACCGGGCCCTACGACGTGATCGTGCGCGCCACCGCGGAGACCGTGGACCAGCTCGGGCAGCTCGTGGTCGCCAAGGTGCAGAACGTGGAGGGGATCACGCGCACGCTGACCTGCCCGGTGGTCCACCTCTGACGCGTGGTGCACTTGCGGGGTGGCAGATACCGACACCGGCGCGCCGCCCCGGGTGGTGCTCGTGGTCGCGGCCGTGCTCGTGGTCGCGCTGGCGGCGGTGGTCGCCGTCTTCGCGCTCACGAAGAACCAGGCCCCACCGGACGAGAACGAGGCGAACGGACCGCTCCCGCTCGTGGCCGTGCCCGCTCCGCAGGCGGGCACCCCGGCGTGCACGACGGTGGTCAGCGCGATGCCGGCGACGCTGACGTCGAACGGCAGGCAGCTCGCCCGCCGCACCCTCGCGCAGCCCGCGCCGAAGGCCACCGTCGCCTGGGGTGAGGGCGACGCGATCGTGCTGCGCTGCGGCCTCGACCGGCCGCCGGAGCTCACGCAGACCGCCGAACTGCGCCTGATCAACGGCGTGCAGTGGCTGCAGGTCACGGAAGACGAGGCCGCCACCTGGTACGTGGTCGACCGCGACGTCTACCTCGCACTGACCGTGCCGGATTCGGCCGGAACCGGTCCACTGCAGACCGTTTCGGACACCGTCGCCGCGAAGCTCCCGGCTAAGCCTTTGAAGTTCTGACGGTCCGCGCGGCGATCGTCTCGAGCGGCTCGCCCGTGGTGCGCGGGCCGAGCACCGCGACGTCGACGATCAGCACCACCATCGCGGCCGCCACGACCGCGAACATCGTGGTGGCACCCGCCGATTGCAGGATCGGCAGCAGGATGAACGGCATCGCCGCCGTGGCCAGGCGCGAAAGCGCGTACGCCGAACCGGCGGCCGTCCCGCGCAGCGAAGTCGGGAACAGCTCGCCCTGGTAGGTGTGGAAAGCGTTGGAGAAGACGTTGCTGGCGGCGGTGTAGCAGAAGCCGAACACCGCGATCGCCGCGCCGGCCGCCGCATACCCGAACGCCAGGCCGAAAACGGCCATCGCCGCGGCGCTCGCCACGATGAGCCACTTGCGCTGGATCCGTTCGATGATCGGGATCGACAGCGCCGAGCCGATCGGGTAGCCGAGGAACGTGAGCGCGCTGAACGTCAGCGAGTTCACGAGGCCGAACCCCTTGGCGGCCAGGACGATCGGCACCAGCGAGCCGAAGCCGTAGTAGCCGAAGGCCTGCAACAGCTGGAAGACGTAGAGCATCGTGGTGCGGCGGAGCCACGGCTTGCACAGCAACGCCTTGAACCGCACCGGTTCCGGTGCGGGCGGCTCGGGTTCCGGTTCGGCGAGCGGCTGCGGCGCGGCGGCTTCGAGCTCGCGCACGATCGCGTCGGCCTCGGCTTCGCGCCCGCGCGCGGCGAGCCAGCGCGGCGACTCGGGCAGCGTGAACCGCAGGCCCCAGACGATCGCGGCACCGAGCGCGCCGAGCACGAACAGCCAGCGCCAGCCGTCGACGCCAAGCGGTGCGTGGCCGGCGAGCGCGCGGGCGAGGAAACCGGCGGCGGGCACACCGCAGAAGCCGAGCGTGTACGCCCACGCGGTGGCACGGCCGCGGGCGTGCGCGGGCAGCAGGTCGGCGAGGTACGCGTCGGCGACCGGGAGCTCGGCGCCGATGCCGATGCCCGCGATGAACCGGCAGACGACGAGCATCCAGACGTCGGTGCTGAACGCGCCGAGCAGCGTGAAAACCGAGTACAGCCCGAGGGTGAGCAGGAACGCGCGGCGCCGGCCGAGCCGGTCGGCGAGTTTGCCCAGGGCCACGGCACCCACGAACGCCCCGACGAACGCCGAGGCGAGCACGTACTTCAGCGCTTGCGAGCTCACGCCGAACTCGTGCGTGAGCACGGTGCTGATCGTGGCGGCGAGGAACAGGTCGTAGAGGTCGAAGAACGTCGCGAGCCCCACGACGGCGACGAAGTACCGATGCCGGCGGGTGACCGGGAGCCGGTCGAGCCGGGATGCGATCTGCACGCGCTGCCTCCTGCCCGGGGATGTCGTCCGATGATCACACGAGCGGCCGGGGGCGGTCGGCGCGGGCCTGACGGCACCGCGGGGAAATGGGCGCGGCGTTCACTTCCCCGAAACGCCGGAAACACCAAGTTGTTCTCGAGGACATCGTCGTGAAATGACCCGGCTGTGAAATTTCCGGCAAGGTAGGTCCGGAATGTCGGGAGGATTTTTCGCACGGCCGGAACGGCGGATCGGAAACCGGCCGGAACACGGGAGTGCTGCCGCCCGGTTGGGGCGGCAGCACCCGGTTGTCGTTGTGCCCGTTGACCATTCGACCGGTGGTGCGTGCCGAGTGGAGTCGCCTGCACCACCGGACGAGCACGCGGGACCGCGACTCCGCCAGGTTACCACCCTGGCCGGAGCAGGCGGTTTCCGCGAATTCCGCAGCGGAAAGGAATCGTCAGTGCCACCCATCACCGTGATCTTCGTCGTCTCCGGACTCGCCGTCTGGCTGAACGGATTGGCGTTTCTCGGAGTCGGAGCGAAACCCGCCGAAGACGGGCCGAACCCGCTGACCACGGTCGGCTGGGTGACGGCGCTCGCCGGCGTCGTCGACCTCGTGCAAGCCGCCGTGATCATCGCGACCGCACCGCCGGCGACGGGCGTCCCGCTCGCCGGGATCGTCACGTTCTACGGGACGTTTTTCACCGCGCTCGGCGTGGTGCTCGTCAAGGGGCTCGACCTGCGGCCGGTCGGCAACCTGGCCGTGGCGGTGGCCGTCGTGCCGCTGCTGTGGTGGAAGTTCTTCGACGGCAGCTGGATGCTGCAGTCGATCCTCGTCGTGTGGCTGGTCGCGTTCCTCGCGGTGGCGGCCACGACCTACGGCAAGCTGCCCGGCAAGGTGCTCGGGGTGATCCTCACCGTGACCTCGCTGTACACGTTCCTGACGCCGGCGGCGCTGCTGGCGCTGGGCAAGTCGATCCCCTGATCCGAGCGAGCGGGGCCGTCCGGCACGGACGGTCCCGCCGTTCGCTCAGCGCAGGCCGGTGCCGCGTGCGAGGGCCGTGTCGATGAGGGTGGTCAGCAGCGTCTTGTAGTCGACGCCAGTGACCTCCCACATCTTCGGGTACGCGGACTTCGTGGTGAAGCCGGGCATGGTGTTGACCTCGTTGATCACGAGGTCGCCGGACCCGGTGACGAAGAAGTCGACGCGGGCCAGGCCCTGGCAGTCGAGCGCGCGGAACGCCTCGACGGCCATCGCGCGCACGCGCTCGGTGATCACGTCGTCGAGCTTCGCGGGGATGTCCAGTTCGGCGTCTTCACCCAGGTACTTGGTCTCGAAGTCGTACCACGCGTCGGCGCCCTCGGCGAGCACGCGGATCTCGGCCGGCAGCGACGCCTCGACACGGCCGTCGGGGAACTCCAGCACACCGCACTCGACCTCACGGCCCACGACCGCGGCCTCCACGAGGACCTTCGGATCCGTCCGGCGCGCCAGCTCGATCGCGGCGTCCACATCGGACCAGTCCGTGACGCGCGAGATGCCGACGGACGAGCCCGCGCGCGAGGGCTTCACGAAGACAGGGAGGCCAAGCCGTTCCCGGTCTTCCGAGGACACTGTGGACTGTCCACGGCGGAGCGCCGAGTAGGTGCCCACCGGCAGCCCCTCCGCGGCGAGCAGCTTCTTCGCGTACTCCTTGTCCATGGCGGCCGCGCTGGCGAGCACCCCGGGGCCGACGTAGGGGATGTCGGCCATCTCCAGGAGCCCCTGGATGGTGCCGTCCTCGCCGAACGCGCCGTGCAGCACGGGGAAGACCACGTCGACGGCGCTGAGCACCTCGGTCGCCTCGCCGGGGTCGACGGTGCGCAGCTCGCGGCTGGTCGGGTCACCCGCCAGCACGAGCGCGCGGCCGGACTCCACGGTCGGCAGCTCGCGGCCCCGGATGCTCAGTTCCTTCGGGTCGCCGGTGCCGAGCACCCAGCCGCCCTGGGGCGTGATGCCCACCGGGAGCACCTCGTAGCGCTCCGGATCCAGGTTCGCGATCACACTGCCGGCCGACAGGCACGAGATCGTGTGCTCGCTGCTGCGCCCGCCGAACACGACCGCCACGCGGATCTTCTCAGCACTCATGGTGGCTCACCGTACCGGGTGACCACGGCGAACGCCGCAGGCCCGGTGCACGGGCCGTTCACCGGTGCCCGAAGTGCCCACTCGGGCGGGTTGTTGTGACGGTGGCGGTGTGGGTGGGCCGTTCGCGCTTTCGACCCAGGCACGGCGGGACCGTTCGCCACGCGAAGGGACCGGTGGAACCACTCACGGCGGGCGATTCGTGGCGCGAGTGGACCGTTCGCGCCGTCGCGTCGGCGCGAGTGGACCGTTCGCACCGCCCGGCGGGTGCGGTGGGACCGTTCACGCCGTCGCGTCGGCGCGAGTGGACCGTTCGCACCGCCGGCGGGTGCGGTGGGACCGTTCGCGCCGCGAAGGGGCCAGTCGCGCGCAGCCGGACAGAAGCGACAGCCGGCACACGCGAAAACCGGCCGGACATCGCGGCCGTCAGCGGGTCAGCGACTCAGCGGTCATCGGCTCAGCGGCTCAGCGGCTCAGCGGCTCAGCGGCTCAGCGGCTCAGCGGAGCAAGTTCACCAAAGCCGGCAACGCACTCACCAAAGCTTCCCGCGAGCAGCCCGCATACCCGAGCGCCACCCCGTGCACCGTGGGGGTTCCGGCGAAGTGCCGGGCCAGGCCGTCGAGGCGGATGCCCTGGCGTTCGGCGGCGGCGATGCGCTCGGTTTCGTCCGCGGCGGAGGCGAACGGCACCACGAGGTGGGCGCCGGCGTCGTCGCCGAGCACCGGCACCGAAGCGGCCGAGAGGGCGGCCGACAGCAACGAGCGGCGTTCCGCGAGTTCGCGGCGCAGTTTCCGCAGGTGGCGGCCCAGGTCGCCGTGCCGGGCGAGTTCCACGAGGACGCGCTGCCCGGCGGGCGACGGGCGGGTGCCGGTGAGGTCCCGGTAGGCGAGCACGGTCTCCGCGACGGAAGCCGGGGCCACGAGCCACCCGGCGCCGAGCGTCGGGGTGAGGATCTTGCTCGTGGTCCCGAGGTGGACGACGACGTCGGGCGCGAGGGCGGCCAGCAGGGGCAGCGGGGCGACGTCGAAGCGGAGCTCGCCGTCGTAGTCGTCCTCGATGACGAGCATGCCGTCGGCGCGGGCGCGCTCCACGAGTTCCACGCGGCGCGCCGCGCTCATGCGGCTGCCCATCGGGTACTGGTGCGCCGGCGAGCAGTAGACGGCCCGGGCACCGGGCGGGATGGCGTCCGGGCGCAGGCCCTCCTCGTCGACGGGGACGCCCACGACCGTGAGGCCCGCGGACCGGAACGCCTGCACGGCCCGCTGGTACCCCGGCTCTTCGAACGCCACGACCGCGCCCCGCCGCAGCACGGCGGCGGCGAGCTCGACGACGGCGGCCGTCGTGCCGCCCGTCGCGAGCACGGAGCCGGCGGCCAGGCCGCGGTGGCGCAGCAGGTGCTCGGACACGGCCGCGCGGTACTCGGGCAGCCCGGCGCGGTGCGCGCGGATCAGTGGATCCGGATCCGCCGCCGCCCGCCACGCGCGGCGCCACGCCGCGCGGTCCAGACCCGCGGCCCACGGTGTGCCCGGCGTCAGGTCCAGGAACGGCGCCGCCTCGGTTTCCGCGACCAGCGACCCGGCGGGCGACACCGACGCGGCCGCCCGCGTCGGCGGCGTCGTCACGTAGGTCCCCGAGCCGTGGCGGCCGGCGATCCAGCCCTCGGCGTGCAGCTGCTCGTAGGCCGCCGACGTCACCGTTCGCGACACCCGGAGCCGCTCCGCCAGGGCGCGGGTCGACGGCAGCCGGTCGCCGCCGCGCAGGTGGCCGCCCGCCGCGGCCTCGCGCAGGGCGTCGGCGAGCTGGACGGCCAACGGCGTGCTCGCCTCGCGGTCGAGGCGCACCGGCAGCGCGGTGTCGGTGTAGGACACGAGAACTCCCGAACGACGAGAAGTGGACTTCCCAAGTGTACGAGAAGTGGCCGTTTCAGGATGCCACTGACCCGGGCGAGACTGCGAACATGACCAGCCTCTCGCCGACCGCCCGGACCACCCTCGGCCGCAAGAAGAACCGCGCGGCCACCGACCGCGCGACGCTGCACGCCGTGCTCGACGAGGCCCTGATCTGCCACCTCGGCCTCGTCCGCGACGGCGCGCCGCTCGTGCTCCCCACCGGCTACGGGCGCGACGGCGACACGCTCTACCTGCATGGTTCCACGGGTGCCGCCAGTCTGCGCACCGCGGCGCAGGAACTCGACGTCTGCGTCACCGTCACGCTGCTCGACGGCATCGTCTACGCCCGCTCGCTGAACAACCACTCCATGAACTACCGCAGCGCCGTCGTCCTCGGCCGCGCCCGGCTCGTCACCGACCGGGACGAGAAGCTCCACGGCCTGCGCGTGCTCACCGAACACCTCTCCCCCGGCTCGTGGGACCACGCGCGCGCCGTGAACGCCAAGGAGTACGCCTCCGTCACCGTCCTCGCGCTCGACCTCACCGAGGCCTCGGTGAAGCTGCGGGCCGAAGGTCCGGACGACGAGCCCGAAGACGTCGCCGCGAACGACGCCTGGGCCGGGGTCCTCCCGGTCCGGACGGTGTTCGGCGAGCCCGAACCGTCCGCCGACCTCCCGGCCGGGTGGTCCGTGCCGGAGCACGTGGTTCAGCGCGCCGCCGGCAGCCGCACGGTGAACACGGTCCGGCCCGGCTGACTCTCGACGCCGACCGTGCCGCCGTGCACCACCACCAGCGACTGCACCACGGACAGCCCCAGCCCCGTGCCACCGGCCGACCGCGTGCGCGAGTTGTCCGTGCGGAAGAACCGGTCGAAGATCCGCCGCTGGTCCTCCCGCGCGATCCCGGGCCCGGCGTCCTGAACCCGGACCACGGCCTGGCCGCCGGAGCCGTCGACGAACAGCCCGACCTGCGTCCCCGAAGGCGTGTGCACGGCTGCGTTCGCGAGCAGGTTGTCGAAGATCTGCCGCAACCGCACGGGATCCGCGTCCACGACCACCGGAGTTTCCGGCAGCTCCACCGAAAGCGGGTGCGCCGGGCGGCCGGCGCGGAACGCGTCGGCGGCGGCCTCGGCGATCGGCACGAGGTCGACGCGTTCCGGGCGCACCGGCGGTTCCGCGTCGTGCGCGTCGAGGCGGGCGAGCAGCAGCAGGTCGTCGACGAGCACGCTCATCCGCGCCGTCTCCTCACGGATCTTCGTGAGGTGCGCCTCGCGTTCAGCGGGCTCGTTCGCGGCCGCGTAGCGGAAGAGGTCGGCGTACCCGCGGATCGACGTCAGCGGCGTCCGCAGCTCGTGCGACGCGTCGGCGACGAAGCGGCGCAGGCGTTCGTTGGCCGCGGTCCGCGCGGCGAGGGCCGACTCGATGTGCGTGAGCATCACGTTGAACGCCGTCCGCAGCTCCGCCACCTCGGCGCCGCCGCCCTCGCCCGTGGCGCGCACCGGGAGGTCCGCCGTGGCCGTGAGGTCGTGGGACGCGATGTCGTGCGCCGTCCCGGCCATGGCGGACAACGGTTGCAGGCCGCGGCGCAGGACGAGCCGCCCCGCGACGACGAGCACGGCCAGCGCGATGAGGAACGCGATCACCTCGACCATCACGAGCTGCCGCACCGTGCCCTCCAGATCGGCCTGCGGCGCGGCGCTGAGCAACACCGTCCCCGTGCCGCCGGAGTCCGTCGCGACCGGGCAGGCGCGTACGCGGTAGGGGCCGTCGCCGTGGAGGTACACGGTGCGGAACACGTCACCGCGGGTCGCGTCGACCGCGACGTCCGCCAGGGGCTGCACGTCGGCCGGCAGGTCGCTGCCGGGCTGCGGTTTCGCCACGCCGCCGTCGACCTCGAACACCGCCGAGAACCACGAGTAGACGACTTCCGGGTTCCCGTGGGAAGTCCGCAGCCCCGGCACCTGCGCGACCTGGCTCGTCTTGAGCTGCTCGTCGAGCCTCCGGTCGAGGTAGCCGTGCATGAACTCGACGGTCACGGCGCCGACGATCGCGAACACCACCAGCGCCAGCGCGCCGAGCCCGAACGCCAGGCGCGTGCCGAGCCGCGACGCGCGCCAAGCCGCGTACCAGCGCCGGGCCCAGCGCCGCAGCCGGTTCACCGAACCGCCCGGCGGAGCACGTACCCGACGCCGCGCACCGTCTGGATCAGCGGTTCGGCCCCGTCGTCGAGTTTCCGGCGCAGGTGCGAGATCACCAGCTCGACCACATTGGACCGCCCGCCGAAGTCGTACTCCCACACGTGGTCGAGGATCTGCGCCTTCGTGAGCACCGCCGGCGAACGGCGCATGAGGTAGCGCAGCAGCTCGTACTCCGTCGGCGTCAGCTCGGCCACGCGGTCGCCACGGCGGACCTCCCGCGTGTCCTCGTCGAGCGTCAGGTCCGCGACGCGCAGCACGGCGGCGCGCGGCGCCTGAGGCTGTGGCCCACCGCTGCGGCGCAGTACGGCCCGCAACCGGGCCATGAGCTCCTCGACGGAGAACGGCTTCACGAGGTAGTCGTCGCCGCCGCGGGTCAGGCCGGCGATGCGGTCGGCCGTCGCGTCCTTCGCGGTGAGGAAGACCACGGGCACGAGGTCGCCGTCTTCGCGCAGGCGATCGAGCACGGTGAAGCCGTCGAGGTCGGGCAGCATCAGGTCGAGCACCACGATGTCGGGCCCGAACTCCGCCGCGCGGCTGAGCGCGGCCGCGCCCGACCCCGCGGTCACGGCCTGCCAGCCCTCGTACCGGGCGACGGTCGCGACCAGATCGGCGATGTGCGGTTCGTCGTCCACGACGAGCAGCCGCACCGGGTTCGGGTTCTCCACCCCACCATCCTCCGTGACCGCTGCGCGGACGCGCGAGCGGACGCGGCGGCCGACAGCCAGTCGACAGGTTCCACCCAGATCCGCCACAGGTTCCGCGCCGACGCTGGTTTCCGTGACCCCCACTCGAAGGGAATCCCGGTGAGCGTCCTGACCCCGACCGCCTCCCCGCCGCGCCCGGCGGTCGCGCCGCGGGCCGTCGCGAAGGCGTGGATCTTCGCGTTCCTCACGGCCAACGTCGTGCTGGCCACCGTGTTCTTCGCGCTCGGCGGGCTGTCGGACGACCCGCTGATCACCGCCGGGCGCCTCGCCGGCCTCTACGCCGCGCAGGCGATGGCCGGGCAGCTGCTGCTGGTGGCGCGCTTGCCGTGGCTCGACCGCCGCCTCGGGATGGACCGGCTGACGTCGTGGCACCGCTGGACGGGCTTCACCCTCCTGTGGCTGCTGGTCGCCCACGTGGTGCTCGTCGTCGTCGGCTACTCGGGCATCGAGCGGACGAACCCGGCGAACGAGCTCGTGCAGCTCGCCGACACGCTCGAAGGGATCCTGCGCGCGATCGTCGCGTTCGTGCTGATCCTCGTGGTCGGCGCCGCGTCGGCCCGCTTCGCGCGCCGGCGGATGGCCTACGAGACGTGGCACTTCGTGCACCTCTACACCTACGCCGCGGTGGTGCTGGCGTTCACGCACCAGCTCGCGGTGGGACAGTCGTTCGCGAGTCACCCGGCGGCGCGCGCGTACTGGTGGGCGCTGTGGCTGGGCGCCGGCCTGGCCGTGGTGTGCGGACGCGTGCTCCTGCCGCTGCGGCGCAACCTGCGGCACCGCTTGCGGGTGGTGGCCGTCGTGCCCGAGTCGCAGGACACTGTGTCGGTGTACCTGACCGGCCGCGACCTCCACCGGCTGCCCGCCCGGGCCGGCCAGTTCTTCCTGTGGCGCTTCCTCACCCGCGACCGCTGGTGGCAGGCCAACCCGTTCTCGCTGTCGGCCGCGCCTGACGGCCGCACACTGCGGCTCACGGTCAAGGCCGTCGGCAGCTCCAGCGCGAGCCTGCGGTCGCTGCCCGTCGGCACGCGCGTGTTCGCCGAAGGCCCGTACGGCGCCTTCACCACGATCCACCGGCAACGGCCCGACGCGTTGCTGATCGCCGGCGGCGTGGGCATCACGCCGATCCGCGCGCTGCTCGAAGACGCCGCCGGCCACGTCGTGCTGCTCTACCGCGTGCGCACGCCGGCCGACGCCGTGCTGCTGCCCGAACTGCACGCGCTGGCCAAGACGCGCGGCGCGATCGTGCACGTCCTCAGTGGACCGTCGGACCGGCACGGGCCGCACGGCCCGGTGCTCGGCCCCGCGGCGCTGCACGCCCTGGTGCCCGACCTCGGCGAGCGCGACGTGTTCGTCTGCGGCCCGCCCGGGATGACGTCGGCCGTGCTGCGCAGCCTGCGGGAGCTGCGGGTGCCGTCGGGTCAGGTCCACGCCGAGCGCTTCAGCCTGGCCGCGTGAGGAGGTCACGATGAAGAAGACGATCTTCGTGGTCGCGCTGTCGATCGCCGGGTTCGTCGCCGTGTGGCGGTTCGACCCGGCGCCGGCGACGAGCGCCCCCGCTCCCGCCGTGAGCTCAGCACCGTCCGCTTCGGCCAGTTCGGGAGCCGTGACGACGCGGGGCAGCGCGGAAGCGACCGAATTCGGCACCGTGCAGGTCCAGGTGAGCTTCGACGGCAGCCGGATCACCGACGTCACGCTCGTGCAGCAGCCCGACAGCGGCCGCGGCGTCGACGCGATCCCCCTGCTGCGCGAGGAAGCCCTGCAGGCGCAGAGCGCGAACATCGACACGGTCTCGGGCGCGACGCAGACCAGCGAGTCCTACATCAAGTCGCTGCAGGCGGCGCTCGACGCGCGGGGCTCGTGATGACCACGCACGTGGAGCACGTGATGGGCCTGCCGGTGTCGCTCGACCTGCGTGACGAAGGCGATTTCGCGGGCGCGGTGGCCGAGGCGTTCGCCTGGCTGCACGACGTGGACGCGCGGTTCAGCCCGTTCCGCGCCGACAGCGAGGTGTGCCGCCTCGACCGGGGCGAGCCGGCCGCCGGGGACCTCAGCGCCGACCTCGACGAAGTCCTCACCCTGTGCGCGTACTACGAAGACCTCTCCGGTGGCGCGTTCTCCGCGCGGCTGCCCGGACGTGGTCTGGACCCCTCCGGCGTGGTCAAGGGCTGGGCCGTGCAGCGCGCGGCCGACCGGCTCCACGCGGCGGGCGCGCGCCGGTTCTGCCTCAACGCCGGTGGCGACGTCGTCACCGAAGGCGAACCGGAGCCGGGACGGCCGTGGCGCGTCGGCATCCGGCACCCCGAACGGCCCGACGCGGTGTGCGCCGTGCTCGCGTCGCGCGACGGCGCCGTCGCCACTTCCGCCGCGTACGAACGGGGTGCGCACGTGCTCGACGGCCGCACCGGGCTCCCGGCGACGGGCCTGCTGAGCGTGACGATCGTCGCCGAAGACCTCACGCACGCCGACGCACTGGCCACCGCCGCGTTCGCGCTCGGCACCGACGGCATCGCCTGGGCCGCCGCACAACCGCGCTGCGGCGTGCTGATCGTCGACTCGCAGCGGCGCGTGCACCGCTCCCCCGGGCTCGCGCTCGCGTGAAACCAGGCTCAACGGCCGGTGGCGAGCAGCCAGATCCCGATGACCGAGAACAGGACACCGACCGCAAAGGGAAACGCGACATCCCCCGTCAGTCTCCTGGTGAGGTCGATTCGCGCGCGCTTCGGGTCGTCGGGCAGGTAGCGCACCGGGACCCCACCGCCCACGCGTAGGCCTTTGACTCCGGACGACCTGGCCTGGAACGTGTGCCGACTGCCCTGCGCATCAACGAATTCGACCATCGCGAAGCGGACCGGGCCATCCTTCCCGGAGTCCACGCGGTGGCGGACCACCAGGCCACCGACGCGGATCCCCTCGCGTCGGAGGCGGTGCTGGATCACGGCCTCGTGGGTGCCGAACCCGGCCACGGCGAGACCAGCCAGTAGCAAAACCGCACCCCACATCGTTGCCTCCCCGTCCCAGCTTCGCACGATTCTTCACCGGCTTCCGGCCGGACGAGGCGGGCTCGTCCTCGCTGCCCGCAGGAAACCGGTCGGCCCACGCCGGAAACAACCTCGCGCGCGAACGGGCGTTTCGGGCAGACTGCGGGCACACCGAGCACCCAGGGGGAACGCATGCCGTCCGTCGTCCAGAACACCACCTTCGACTGCCGCGACGCCTACGCGCTGGCGCAGTTCTGGAGCGGCGTGCTCGGCCGCCCGATCGCCGACGAGGATTCCCCGGGCGATCCGGAAGTCGGCATCGGACTCGGCCACGGCGGCACCCTGCTGTTCATCGAGGTGCCCGAAAGCAAGACGGTGAAGAACCGCGTGCACCTGTGCCTCACGCCGGACGTCCCGCGCGACACCGAGGTCGAGCGCCTGCTCGCCGCGGGCGCGACCCTGTCCGACGACCAACGGCGGCCCGACGGCACCGGCTGGGCCGTGCTGCTCGACCCCGAAGGCAACGAGTTCTGCGTGCTGCGCAGCGAGGCCGAGCGCGCGGCCACGGCGTGACCGACTCGTTCGCCGTCAACCGCGCCAATTGGGACGAGCGCGCGGTGGTGCACGCGAAGTCGGAGTACTACGGCTTCGAGAAGTTCCGCACGGATCCGGCGCACCTCTCCGACGTCGTGCGGTTCGACCGGCCGCGGCTCGGGGACGTCACCGGGCTGCGCGGCGTGCACCTGCAGTGCCACCTCGGGACCGACACGCTGTCGCTGGCGCGCCTCGGCGCGGAGATGTCCGGCCTCGACCTCTCGCCCGTGTCGCTGGCCGAGGCGCGGAAGCTGGCGGACAGCGCCGGCGCGCAGATCGACTACCACGAGGCCAACACCTACGACGCCGTCGAAGTGTTCGGGGAGAACGCGTTCGACCTCGTCTACACCGGCGTCGGCGCGTTGTGCTGGCTGCCGAAGATCGACCGGTGGGCCCGTGTCGTCGCGCGGTTGCTGCGGCCGGGCGGCCGGTTGTTCCTGCGCGAGGGCCACCCGATGCTGTGGACGCTGGACGACGAAGCCGACCGGGCGTGGCCGAAGTACGAGTATTTCGAGCACGAAGAACCGCTCGTGTTCGCGGAGGAGACCACCTACGTCGAGGCCGAGGGCCCGATCGTCAACAGCACGACGCATTCGTGGAACCACTCGCTCGGCGAAATCATCACCGCGCTGCTCGCCCACGGCCTCACGCTCACCGCGTTCACCGAGCACGACACCGTGCCGTGGAACGCGCTGCCGAAGGAGATGGCACCGGCCGGCGGCGGCGAATGGCGGCTTCGGGACAACCCCGGGCGGATCGCGGCGAGCTACACCCTGCAGGCGGTGAAGCACTCCTAGAGTGCGGGCATGACTCGTGTTCTCGTCGCCGTCGCCGCGCTGGGCGGCACCATCTCCATGGCCCCGGGCCGCTCGCTCGAAGACGGGGTGGTGCCGCGGCTGACCGCCGAGGACCTGCTCGGCGAACTCGGCGCGCACCTGCCCATGGACGTCACCGCGGCCACGCTCGCCGGGATCTCCAGCGCGTCGATGGACTACGCCACGCTGCTGCGCACCCGCGCGTGGGGCCTGGAGCAGGTCGCGGCCGGCGCGGCGGGGCTCGTGGTGGTGCAGGGCACGGACACGCTGGAGGAAACCGCGTGGTTCTTCGAACTGACGTGGCCCCACGACGTGCCGGTGGTCGTCACCGGCGCGATGCGCAACCCGAGCCTGCCGTCCGCCGACGGACCGGCGAACCTGCTCGCCGCGCTCACCGTCGCCGCTTCACCGCGTAGCCGCGGGCGCGGCGCGCTGGTGGCCTTCAACGACGACGTGCACGCGGCCCGCTGGGTCCGCAAGGCGCACGCGAGCCACGTCGAAGCGTTCTCGTCGAACCCGGCGGGACCGCTCGGGCTCGTCGCCGAGGGGTCCGTCCACTACTTCCACCCCGCGCCTTCGCGCGCGGCCGCGGTGCCGGTGGACAACGCGGACTTCGCCGGTCTCGTCCCGTTGCTGGAAGCGGGGATCGCCGACTCGGGTGAGCTGCTGTCGCTGGTGCTCGACGCCGGCGCCCGCGGCGTGGTCGTCGCGGCCAGCGGTGTCGGCCACGTCTCCACGGGCACGGCCGACGTGATCGCCGCCGCGGAGGTACCGATCGTCATCGCGACGCGCACCGGCGCCGGCACGACGTTCCGCGGCACCTACGGCTTCCACGGTTCCGAGTCGAGCCTGATCAAGATGGGCGCCACGATGGCCGGCTGGCTCGACCCGCGCAAGTCCCGCGTGCTGCTGCAAGTCTTGCTCGCCACGGGTGCCTCGCCCGAGGCCATCGAGGCCGAGTTCCGGCTGCGCGGCGACCTGGACTGAGGTCAGTCCCGGACGGGCCCGCCCAGCGGGTCGAGGTGGAACGGCCGCATCGCCCGCGGCCCGTCGCGGTAGACGTGCACGCTGATCGCCGGGTCCGGACCGGCGTTGCGCACCTCGTGCACGTAACCGGGTCCGAACACGCGCGACTGGCCCGCCGCCAGCGCGTGCACCTCCGTCACGGCGCGGCCGTCGGGCGAACGGCGCGCGACCGTCTCCGTCAGCCGGCCGGACACGACGGTGAACGCGCCGCTCGCGAACGCGTGGTCGTGCAAGTCGGTGTGCTGGCCGGGGAGCCAGGACAGCAGCCAGACCTCCTGGCCCCCGGCGGAGTCGACGAGCGCGGCGAAGCGCTCGTCGGGGTCGTAGCGCAGGAGCCCGGCCCAGCGTTCGCGGTCGGCGGCCACCTCGAGGGCGACGCGCACCGGGTGGCGCAGGGCGGGGTTCTCGGGACGCAGCAGCGTGTTGTCCGGGACGGCGAACATGAAGGGGTTCCTCGCAGGCGAAGGGTGTCGAACTGGGCCGGGGCTGGGTTCACCGACAGCAGCGACACGACGACGACGCCATGACGGGGCCGAGGTCGCAGGACCCCCGCCGCACAGTCATCAGGCACGTCAGCACGCCGACAGCGAACCAGCACCGGCGAAGCGGGTCAACCGGTTCCCACCCTCTGGGAGCAAGATCAGCGCCACTCGTGCTTCTGCGAGCGCCCCAGCAGTTCCGCGCCGGCCTGCCGGGGGTCAACCCCTTCGTGGCACACGCGGTGCATCGCGTCGGTGATCGGCATGTCGACCCCGCGGCTGCGCGCGAGTTCTCGGATCGACGAGCACGACGTCACACCCTCGGCGACCTGCCCGCCCCCCGCGGCCTGCGCCTGCTCCAGGGTGTCGCCGCGGCCGAGCCGTTCGCCGAAGGTGCGGTTGCGCGACAGCGGCGACGAGCACGTCGCCACGAGGTCACCGAGGCCGGCGAGGCCCGCGAACGTCAGCGGGTCGGCGCCGAGCTTCGCGCCCAGGCGCGCCATTTCCGCGAGTCCGCGCGTGATCAGCGTCGCCATCGTGTTGGCGCCGAAGCCCATCCCCACGGCCATGCCGCAGCTGAGCGCGATCACGTTCTTGCACGCGCCACCCAGCTCGACACCGACGACGTCGGTGTTGGTGTAGGGGCGGAAGTACTGGTTCGAGCTCGCCCGCTGGATCGCCATGGCGCGCTCGTGGTCGGCGCACGCCAGCACAGCGGCGGCCGGCTGCGCGGCGGCGATCTCGCGCGCCAGGTTCGGGCCGGACTCCACGACGATCTCACCCGGGTCGACCTTCGCCAGCTCGGCGATGACCTCGCTCATGCGCTTGAGCGTGCCCAGCTCCACGCCCTTGGCGAGGCTCACGAGGATCGCGTCGCGCGGCAGCAGCGGCTGCCACGCGGTGAGGTTCGCGCGCAGGCTCTGGCTCGGCACGCCGAGCACCACGGCCTGGGCGCCGTCGAGCGCCACGGCCGGGTCGGCCGTCGCCGTGATGCGGTCGGGCAGCCGGGTGCCGGGCAGGTACGACTCGTTGGTGTGGTGCGCGGAGATCTCCGCGGCGATCGACTCGCGCCGCGCCCACATCGTCACGTCGCGGCCGGCGTCGCCGAGCACCTTCGCGAACGCCGTGCCCCACGAGCCGGCGCCGAGCACGGTCACCCGCTGGACGTCGGTGGCGAACGCGGCCATCAGGCGCCGTCCGCCGGCTTCTTCGCGGGCGGTTCCTCGTGCCGGATCTCGCCCAGCAGCCGGGTCACCTCGTCCATCATCAGCTTGGTGACCTCGCGCAGCGTCGAGGCGCTGCGGGCGTTCGCGCCGGCGTAGGCCGACAGGTCCAGCGGGTCGCCGACCAGGTGCGTCACGGTCTTGCGCGGGAACGGCGTGAACTTCTTCGTGTAGCCGTTGAAGATCTGGTTGGTGCCCCAGCGCGCGATCGGGATCACCGGCACGTCGTTCTGCAGCGCGAGCCGTGCGACCCCGGTGAAGGACTCCTTGGGCCAGCCGGCCGGGTCCTTCGTGATCGTGCCCTCGGGGTAGATCACGATGAGCTTCCCCTCGGCCAGCGCCTCGTGCGCGGCCTTGAGGCTGTCGCCCGCCGCGCTCGACCCGCGCGCCACCGGGATCTGGCCCGAGCCGTCGACGATCTTCCCGAACACCGGGACGTGGCGCAGGCTCTCCTTGAGGAAGAACCGCGGCACGCGCTTCTGGCGGTGCACGAACACGGCGTCGACCACGGGATCCAGGTGCGAGATGTGGTTCATCACCAGCACCGCGGGCCCCCGCCTGGGGATCTTCTCCGCCCCGACGTACACCCGCTTCCCGATCGTGGTCAGCGGGTAGAACACAACGGCGGCCAGCCCCACCCAGAAGCCGCCCTTCTCGCGCCGTGCCAAGTCTCCTCCTCGATCGGTCTGCTCTCCGGCAGATCCTGCCGCCCCGGGGTTCACGCAGTCCAGGGAGGGTGCGCTCACCACGCGCCGCGCCGGGATCGGGTAAAGATGGACGGGTGGACGTGGACCTGGTCGTGCCGTTGAAACACCCCCGTGAGGGCAAGTCGCGCCTGCGCGGCGCGCTCGCCGGGGTGGCGCACGCCGAACTGGTGCTGGCCCTGGCGTACGACACGCTCGCGGCGGTGACGTCGGTGGCCGCCGTGCGGCGCGTGCTGGTGGTGGCCGCCGACCCGGCCGCGGTGTCCGAACTGGCCGGTCTGGGCGTGGAGCTGGTGAAGGAGTCGCGCGACGGCGGGCTGAACGAAGCGCTGCGTCACGGTGAGGCTCTCCTGCGCGACGGCGACCCGGGCGGTGTCGTCGGCGCGCTGCAGGCCGACCTGCCGGCCCTGCGCGCGGGCGACTTCGCGGCCGCGCTGGCCGAAGCGGCGGGGCGGCGCGCGTTCGTCGCGGACCGCCAGGGCACCGGCACGACGCTGCTGCTGTCGGCGCCCGGCGCGCCGCTCGGCCCGCGATTCGGTGCCGGTTCCGCCCAGCGGCACACGGCTTCCGGCGCCACCGCACTGGCCGCCGGCCTGGTTTCCCTGCGCAGCGACGTGGACACTTCGGACGATCTTCGGCACGCGGCCGCGCTCGGCGTCGGCAAACGCACGGCCGCGCTGCTGCCCACCGAGCCGGTCCCGATGGATTGAGGTGTTCATTTGACCTTCACCGCGGTCTGCGCAAACGGCGCCTCCGTAGTGAACAATGGGCGAGGTGAGCACAGACGACGCCAGCACACCCGCCCGGAACGGACAGCCCGCCCGGCGGAGCAGGGCCAGCGCGGCGAAAGCTGACGCGCCTGCGACCCCGGTGCGCCGCACCAGCGCCGCGCGGAAGACGAACTCCAAGGCCGCCGACGCGGTGAAGACGGCTGCCCGCGCGACCGCCGCCAAGGCCGGCGCGAACGCGGCGGGCAAACCGAAGACCGCGAAGGACCCCGCCGCGAAGACCGAGGCGAAGGAGCCCGGGGCGAAAACCACGCGCGCCCGCAAGACCACCGCGGCCGCGGCCGTCGCCGCCGCGGAGGTGACAGCCCCCGCCCGCCCGGCCCGCTCGCGCCGCGCGGGAACCTTCGAGGGCGCGGTGCCCTCGGCGCCGCCCGCCGTCACCTCGGCGTCGGGGCCCACGGCCGTCGAGACGCTGCCCGACGACCGGTACTTCAACCGGGAGCTGTCCTGGCTCGACTTCAACGCGCGGGTGCTGGCGCTCGCCGAGGACGAGTCGCAGCCGCTGCTCGAACGGGCGAAGTTCCTCGCCATCTTCGCGTCCAATTTGGACGAGTTCTACATGGTCCGAGTGGCCGGCCTGAAGCGCCGCGACGACACGGGCCTGTCGGTGCGCAGCGCCGACGGCCTCACGCCGCGCGAGCAGCTGGACTACATCGCCAAGCGCAACCAGGACCTGGTGGAGCGCCACACGAGCGCGTTCGAAGACCACTTGCGTCCGCAGCTCGCCAAGGAGGACATCCGGCTCGTCGGCTGGGCGGACCTCTCGGGCGCCGAGCAGCTTCGGCTTTCGAGCTACTTCTCCGAGCAGATCTTCCCGGTGCTCACCCCGCTGGCCGTCGACCCGGCCCACCCGTTCCCGTACATCTCGGGACTATCGCTCAACCTGGCGGTGACGGTGCGCGACCCGCAGGGCGGCACCGAACGCTTCGCGCGGGTGAAGGTCCCCAGCAACGTGGCGCGGCTCATGCGCGTGGAACCGGAGCGCGCCAACCGCACGGCGACGTTCCTGCCGCTGGAGGAACTCATCGCCGCGCACCTCGGCGAGCTGTTCACCGGCATGGAGGTCACGGAGCACCACGTGTTCCGCGTCACCCGCAACGCCGACTTCGAGGTGGAAGAGGACCGCGACGAGGACCTCCTGCAGGCCCTCGAACGCGAGCTCGCGCAGCGGCGCTTCGGCCCGCCGGTGCGGCTCGAGGTCGCGGAGGACATGAGCGAGCACATGCTCGAGCTGCTGCTGCGCGAGCTCGAGGTGGACCCGGCCGACGTCGTCGAGGTGCCGGGCCTGCTCGACCTCACCTGTCTGCACCAGCTGTCCGGTGTGGACCGCAAGGAGCTCAAGGACCGGCCGTTCGTGCCGGCGACGCATCCGGCATTCGGCGAGCGGGAGACGCCGAAGAGCGTGTTCGCGACGCTGCGCGAGGGCGACGTGCTGGTGCACCACCCGTACGACTCGTTCTCCACGAGCGTGCAGCGCTTCATCGAGCAGGCCGCGGCCGATTCGAAGGTGCTGGCGATCAAGCAGACGCTCTACCGCACCTCCGGTGACTCCCCGATCGTCGACGCGCTGATCGACGCCGCCGAGGCGGGCAAGCAGGTCGTGGCACTCGTCGAGATCAAGGCGCGCTTCGACGAACAGGCCAACATCACGTGGGCGCGCACGCTGGAGCGCGCGGGCGTGCACGTGGTCTACGGCCTCGTCGGGCTGAAGACGCACTGCAAGGTGTCGATGGTGGTGCGCCAGGAGGGTTCGACCATCCGCCGCTACTGCCACATCGGCACCGGCAACTACAACCCGAAGACCGCGCGCCTGTACGAGGACCTCGGCCTGCTCACGGCCGACCCGAGCATCGGCGCCGACATCACCGACCTGTTCAACGTGCTCACCGGCTACTCGCGGCAGGACACCTACCGCACGATCCTCACGTCGCCCCACGGCATCCGCCGCGGCATCGTGCGCTCGATCGGCGAGGAGATCGAACTGGCGCGCGCCGGGCAGGCGGCCGGGATCCGGATCAAGTGCAACTCGCTCGTCGACGAGCAGGTGATCGACGCGCTGTACCACGCTTCGCAGGCCGGGGTGCCCGTCGACGTGGTCGTGCGCGGCATCTGCGCGCTGAAGCCGGGCGTGGAGGGGCTGTCGGAGAACATCCGCGTGCGCTCGATCCTGGGCCGCTTCCTCGAGCACTCGCGGATCTTCCACTTCCGCGCGGGCGGCACGCACTGGATCGGCAGCGCCGACATGATGCACCGCAACCTCGACCGCCGCATCGAAGCGCTCGTGCGCGTGAAGGACCTGAAGCTCACGAACCAGCTCGACGCCGTGCTCGACTCGGCGCTCGACCCGGCCACGCGCTGCTGGGTCCTCACCGCGACCGGCGAGTGGCAGCCGTTCCCGGCGGCCGGTTCGCAGGTCCGTGATCACCAGGTGGAACTGGCGAAGCTGCACGGGGCCGCCGGATGAGCGTGGACGTCCGCGCAGCCGGTGCGGTGCTGTGGCGCCGCGCCGGCGACGGGATCGAAGTCGCCGTCGTGCACCGGCCCCGCTACGACGACTGGTCGCTACCGAAGGGGAAGCTCGACTCCGGTGAGACCCTCGCCGCCGCCGCGGTGCGGGAAGTGCAAGAGGAAACCGGCTACCGCACCGTGCTCGGCCGGCACGTCGGGCAGACGGCGTACGACGTGCACTCCCGCAACGGCCGCGAGCTGCTGAGCAAGACGGTCGACTACTTCAGCGGCGAAGCCGTGTCGGGTTCGTTCGAGGCCAACCACGAGGTCGACGAGCTGCGCTGGCTCGACCCCGTGACGGCCGAGCGCTTGCTGACGAATACCGCCGACGTCGGCGTGCTGCGGGAGTTCTGCGCCCTGCCGGCCACGCTCACGACCGTGCTGCTCGTCCGCCACGCCAAGGCGGGCAAGCGCGACGACTGGACCGGCGACGACGACCTGCGCCCGCTGTCCGACGCCGGCTTGCGCCAGGCCGAAGCCCTGCGCACCCTGCTGCCGCTCTTCGGCCCGGACGACGTTTTCTCGGCCCCGCGGCTGCGGTGCGTGCAGACGGTTCGCGGTGTCGCGGAGGACCTCGGTGTCGAGATCCGCCACGAGCAACTGCTGTCGGAAGAGGGTTACTGGCCCGACCCCGTCCGCGGGATCAACCGCCTGCTGGCCATCGCCGGCGCCGGCGGCACCCCGCTGATCTCCAGCCAGGGCGGCGTGATCCCGGACCTGGTGAGCGCTCTGGCCGACCGCGACGGCTTGCCGATCTCCGCCGCCCGTGGCGGTGTCGTGCCGAGCAAGAAGGGCTCGCTGTGGGTCCTCTCGTTCCGCACCGGTGACACCGGTCTCCAGCTGGTGGGCGCCGACTACTACCCCAGCCCGCTCCCCGCACCGGCCCCGTCGCGGCACTGACCGGTTTCTGCGCGAAGGCCTCCCCACCGTTGCCGGCGGGGAGGCCTTCCGCCTTTCCGGCAGCCGGGCGGGCCGCGGGGAAGATCGGTGAATGCGGCACTGTTCGAATGCGCTCGAAAAGTGTCGGGCGGCTATTACTTCCCGCCGAGCGGAGCTCGATTCTATAGAGATCGGGATTGGCTTCGGGCCGCCGTTCGGTACAGAAGTCCGCCCGAACGGCGTATCAACCCGGCCTGCTTCGACGCAATATTTCACCCTCGATCGGGCGTGATCACACTGTCGGTAGAACGACTCGGGATCACTGCGCCCGGGCCTTTCACGGCGGGTGGGAACGGGCTCGCGGCGCCCCTGACGGCCGCTGGAGTCCCTGTGCGGCAACGGACTCGGCGGTGCCGCCGGAACGGTCGTCGGAGGGCGCGGAGGCCCGGTGAATCCGCAGCTCAAGGCCATGTCGCGGGGTTGGTCGCGGATGTGTTGGGGCGCAGTCGATCCGCCCGAACCCGCCCCGGCCGCCGGGCAGTAGAGGTGGTGGCGGGAGTTGCCCAGATCCGTGGTGCCCGCATCGGGTTCGCCCCTGGCGGGCGTGGTTGCGGCGCGGCCCGGGCTGCGGCGCGGCAGCTCGACTCCTCGGCCCCGGGCGGTACGAGTGGTGGGGCGGACTTCGCAAGACCTGCGGCGCATCAGACCCGCCTCCACCGGCGCAGTGACAGCACAGCCCACCGAGCCGCCCCCCGGCTCGACTCCTGGACCCCAGACAGCACGAGTGATGGGGCGGACTTCCCAAGACCTGCGGCGCATCAGACCCGCCTCCACCGGCGCAGTGACAGCACAGCCCACCGAGCCGCCCCCGGCTCGACTCCTCGGCGCCGGACGGCACGCTGCGGCGGCGCGAATTTCCCAGGGCCTGCGGCGCGCGCATCGGATCCGCCCCGGACAGCGTGGTCGCGCGGTCCTTGGGGCACGCCGTCGGCTCGGCGCCTCGGTGCCAGGCGGCACGCAGCAGTGGTGGCCCGGCCGGCTTGGTGGTGGCGGGAACAGGCGTCGGTGTTGCAGCACAGGCGGTCCAGCAGCGGAGCCACACCAGCGTCTCGTCAGGCGCGCACCTGGCCTATCCGGAACCGCAGGGGCGCAGCCCGATCAACGCGGGACCTTCCGCCAGCGCCGTCGTGCGGCCAGGCTGGGGGGACCGTTGCCACGCGGCGGATCCCCGAGACGGGCCTGACTTCCCGGAGACGCGGCAGGGCCCCCTTCCTGGTGTGGGAGGGGGCCCTGCCGCGTGTGGTGCGTTGCCCGAGGAGTCTCGGGTGGTGGTGTTACTTCTTTTTCGCG
>NZ_JBITBT010000008.1:0-33369 GCF_044452505.1 Amycolatopsis sp. NPDC051903
ATGCGGTGGTGTTCGTCGTCGTAGGCCAGGAACGCCAGGCTGCCGTTGTCGTACGCGGGTTTGGCGCCCAGCACGAGGCAGTACCAGTCGCGCATGGTGTCGAGCCGGTTGGTCTGCAGGACCACGTGCGACAGTTTGACCGGAGACTTCGACCGTGGTGGTTGCGCCGCGCTGGGGAGTACCCGCTCCGCGACGTGGAATCCGTCGACGGCGGCCGGGAGTCCACAGTAGAGGGTGGCGTGCAGGAGCAGTTCGCGGATCTCCACGGCGGTGACGCCGTTCGCGACCGCGCCTTCGAGGTGCATTGCCAGCTCGTGGTCGCGGCCCAGGGCCACCAGCATCGCCAGGGTGACGAGGCTGCGGTCACGACGACCGAGACCCGCTCGCGCCCAGATGTCGCCGTAGGCGTGCCGGGTCACGATGTCCTGCAGCTTGTCCGTGAACCACGTCGCCGATTCAGTTTGCGTCTCGGCGCCGGCTGAGCCGAACATCGCGCGCCGGATGGCCAAGCCGCGCTCGTGGAAATCGTCTTCGATCATGGATCCTCCTTCTGGGCAAAGGGAAGTCCGTCAGATGACGGTAACGACCTCGTCGTAGGAAAGCCTGGGCAGCCGGGGAAACCAGGCGTTCGGGCCGGGCCGGCCGATGTTCACCACGACCAGTGAAGTGAGCCGGCCGTCGGCGAAGAACTCCCGGTCGACGCCGGCCGCGTCGAACCCGATCATCGGGCCGGCCGCGAGCCCAGCGGCCCGGACCGCGAGGATGAAGTAACCGATCTGCAGGGTGGCGTTGAAGCGCGCCGAGTTTTCCCGGACGGCACGGTCGGCGTACGCGTCGCCCGCGTTCGGCCGGTGGGGGAAGATCTTCGGCAGGTGCTCGTGGAACTCGAGGTCGGCCGCGAGGATCGCGACCGCCGGCGCCATCGCCGTCTTCGGCCGGTTGCCCTCCGCCAAGTAGGGATCCAGGCGGGCGCGGGCCGCGCTCGACCGGAGCACCAGAATCCGCAGCGGTTGCTGGTTCATCGAGGTGGGTGCGAACCGGAAGAGGTCGTAGATCGCCTCGAGGTGCTCGTCGTGCACGGGCTCGTCGGTGAACGTGTTCGGCGTCCGTGCGCTGCGGAACAGCAGTTCTTGAGCGTCTTCCGCCAGTTCGAGCCGCGCGTTCGGCTCGGTTTCGATATCGCCCGTCATGTGAGATTTCCCTTGGGTGTCAACCGCTTCGCTTTCTCGTTCACATGTTCTCAAGGGTGAGGCCGGGCCGGAAGACAGCACATCAATGTCGGGAACGCACAGCACTGTTCGTTGCTTCGGCTGGGCAGCTTTCGCCTGGGCGACAACAGCTTGCCCGCCTCTGCGAGGTTCGCCGCGCGGGTGTGCCGTTCGTCCGCTGCTGAGCAGCCATCCGACGAAGCCGGCGACCATCCTCTCCGCTCGTCTGCTGCGGCGCGCCGTTCGACACCGGTTACCGACCGCTAGTTCGGGGGCAGTTGTAACCACTCCTGGAATTGAAGATGCTCGTGCGCGACTGCGAAATTTCGGGACGCTGTGCCCGGAGTTGCGCCGATCACGTTGTCCGGCGGCTAGCGGGGGAGGGGCAGTTGTGCAGCTCGTCGGCCGCAGGGGGGCCGGTCAACTGTGAACTGTCGAGAAAGGATTTTCGATGCACCGTCTCACTGTGCTCTATCGCCCGCCGGTGGACCCCAAGCACTTCCGTGAATACTACGTCACCACGCACCTGCCTTTGGCTGCGAAGCTCCCCGGGCTGATCCGGTCGGACTACTCGTTGGACGTGGCCGCGCTCGGCGACGAAAATCCGTACTTCGCGGTCTTCCACGGCGACTTCGAATCAGCTCAGGCCATGGCCGCAGCGCTGGCGTCCGCGGAGGGCAAAGCCGTGGCCCGCGACGTGCCGAACTACGCCACCGGTGGCGTGGACATGATCCATTACGCGCTGGCCTGAGTGGTGGTTCGAGGGGCTGCGCACTGCGCAGCCCCGATCGCTCGCTTGTTCCCGGGCTGAAGTAGGGCCAGCTCCTGGCCGAGCGGCTCTCGGGGGCGCCCGTGTTGGCCTGGCTGTCCTTGAACCGTTTGACCTCGTAGCTCCCGCCGACGCACGGGGTGGGCGTCACTCTTGTTCGGGAACTTCGTCCTCCCCGCGGTAAGACCCCGGGGCTTCGCCGCCGCTGAGTACGTGGCGATCGAAGCACGCGACTTCGACGTGCGCGGCGTGTGGGCGCCGCCGTCCGTGGCGGCCATGCGGGAGACGCCACCGCGGGCCGTGGCCGGGTGGTCAGGGCACTCGCATCGACAGAGGAGTTGATCACCTTGGACGGGCAGAAGCTGCAGAAGATCGCGGGCGATTGCGCTGTGGAACTGCCGGGCGCCGACCTGGAGCATCATCCCGACTGGGAGCGCTACAAGGTGCGCGGCAAGGTCTTCATGCTCATGACCGACATGCCGGGGCGCCCCGTCGTGATCCTGAAAGCTGATCCGGACAACGCCGCGGCCCTGCGTGAGCAGCACGCAGACATCACCCCCGGCTATCACATGAACAAGAAGCACTGGATCACGGCGGAAGGTGGGGGCACGCTCGACGCGAAGCTCGTGAAGGAGCTCGTGATCGACTCCTACCGTCTCGTGGTCGGCGGACTTCCCCAGTCCCAGCAGCCCGTGGATCCGCGCACCTACGGCCGCCACGCCTGACTCGGTCGCGAGACATACCGCGGACGAGTTCGCCCAGAAGGCCACGAAACTTCTCGTCGAAGAACAAGCCCTCGCCGCCGGCGACCGCCGTGATCGGGCGGTACCTCCCGATCGCCAGGTCCGAACTTCCCGATATCACCTTCGCCCGCCGTCCGACCGGGCCACGGTCCGCTCCGCGGTAGTTGATCACGCGGTGCGCGGGCTTACGGTGGGACGCATGCGGGTGGTCGTGGATGGTGAAGCGATGCAGGACGCGCACGGTTTCATGGCGAAGCTGCGCGAGTCGGCGCCGGTGTGCCCGGCTTCGGAGGCCCGCCAGGCGGCGGCTGTCCTCGTCACCCGTTACGAGGACGTGCGTGCCCTCGTCGGCGACGGCCGCGTCCGCCACGACGTCCGGTCGAAGGCCGAGCAGGAAGCCGCGGCCGAGCAGCGCGAACTCACGCCCCGTGAAGAGCTGATGCACCGGGCGCTGGGCATCAGCATGATCTACCGCGACCCGCCCGACCACACGCGGCTGCGCAGGCTGGTGAACCGGGCCTTCACCCCGCGCGCGGTCGAACGGCTCCGCCCGCGGCTGTCGGCGGTGATCGACGAACTGATCGACGCGTTCGCTCCGGGCGTGCCGGTGGACCTGGTGGCCGACTTCGCCGTGCCGCTGACCACCTTCGCGATCTGCGAGCTGCTCGGCATCCCGCAGGCCGGCCGCGGCGCGTTCTGGGGCTGGTCGCAGGAGATCAACGACGCCGAACTCGGCGACGGCTACTACGAGGCGCTCGCCGAGGCCGTCGAGTACCTGACCGCGTTGATCGAACGCAAGCGGGCGAACCCCGGGCCGGACCTGCTCTCCGAACTCGTCGCCGTGTCCGATGAGGACGGTGATCGGCTGAGCGCGGACGAGCTGGTCGCCACTTCGCTGCTGCTGTTGATCGCCGGGCACGACACGTCGGTGCACCTGATCGCCAACGCGGTCCTGTGCCTGCTGACCTCGCCGGACCAGCTCGCCGTGTTGCGCGCCGATCCTTCGTTGGTGGACAACGTCGTCGAAGAAGTGCTGCGGTACGAGTCCCCGGTGAACATCCTGCCGCCGCGGTTCGCGGGCTCGCCGATCGAGCTGGCCGGAGGGACCATTCCGGAGGGCGAAATGGTGCTGTTGTCGGTGCTGTCGGCCAACCGCGACGAGTCGGTGTTCCCGGACCCGGACCGGTTCGACATCACCCGGTCAGCCACCGGACACCTGGCCTTCGGACACGGCATCCACTACTGCCCGGGTGCGCCACTGGCCCGGATGGAGGGTCGGCTCGCCGTGGCCGCCTTGATCACGCGGTTTCCGCACCTGCGGCTCGCCGTCCCGCAGGACCGGATCCGGTGGCGCGACAGCACGTTGATGCACGGCCCGGAGAGCCTGCCAGTCCGGACCGGGCAGTGATGGTGTCCGAATCGGACGGTTACGTGCTGGGCCGGTCCGCGGCCGAGACCGATCGGCTGCGCTTGCAAGCCGAGATCTACGGGCCCCACACCGCGTTCCTGCTGACCCGGGCCGGTATCGCACCCGGTATGCGGGTGCTCGACGTCGGTTGTGGCGCGGGCGACGTGACCATGCAGTTGGCCCGGCTGGTCGGGCCGGGTGGTGAGGTGATCGGTGTCGATGTCGACCCGGCCGTGCTCGCGGTGGCCGGAGCCCGGGTGGCCGATGCCGGGCTGACGAACGTGTCATTCGTCGAGGCGCGGCTGCCGGACGTGCCGCTGGACGAGCCGGTGGACGCGGTGGTCGGCCGACTGATCCTCACCCATCTCGAGGAACCGGCGCCGACCGTGCGGGTGCTCGCCGAACTGGTCCGCTCCGGCGGGGTCGTCACCTTCCAGGATTTCGTCAGCACCCGCACTCGAACCGTACCCGCGTGCCCGATCACGACCCGGACCCTCGACTTGATCACCGCGGCGGCCGGGGTGGTCAACCTGGACATCAACTTGGGAGAGCGAGTCCATTCGATCCTGAGCGATGCCGGCCTGTCGGTCGTGGGCGCGGCCACAGCCGCCCCCGCCGGTTCGGCGGACTCACTCGCGCCGCACTACATCGCGGAACTCGCTCGCAGCATGCTGCCGGTGATCACCGCGCACGGCCTGGCCACCGAGGACGAGGTGGACGTCGGCACCCTCACGAAGCGAATAACAGAGGAGATGACAAAAGCCGGCGCCCTGCTTTGGCTGCCGGACCTCGCTGCCGCGTGGGCGCGCGTCCCGTAGCGGCACCGTTGCCCGCGGACCCACCGGACCTGACAACTGCGTTCGGTGTTGCTCGTGTTGTTTGTGTGCTCGGACGCGGACGACCTGCACCCGCGACTCGCGATGGTGCGCCACAGCGGCTGCTCGTCACTCCCGACGCTTCCCATGCCGACTCGAGTGCCGGGCCACCACGTCGCGGGCTTCCTCGGTCAGTGGCCGGCCGGAGACGAACGCCGCAGCCCGCAGCCGGGCCAGCGCCTCGTCGGTGCTGGTGTTCTGCTGGACCGACAGGAGACCGACCGCGATGTTGATGTCCTCATACGCCGCGGCACTGCTGATGTGCTCGGGCAGCTCGCGATCGGCCTGCAGGGCCGTCGCGAGCAGCTCGACCAGGTCGTGGACGTCGGCCAGTCCGGCCGGGGATCCCCCGGCTTCGGCGAGGTAGAGGGTCATCGTGCCGAGCGGGGGAGCGGCCGCGGTGGCCAGCGGGAACGCGAACACCGCACCGACCCCGCATTCACCCGCAGCGCCGACGAATCCCGGCCACACCCCCGCGTGCTCGGACAGGTCGGTGACGGTGACCGGCTCGCCAGTGGTGAACGCGGTGATCGACGGTCCCTCGCCGGTGAGGTACTGCAGCTCCTCGGCCTGCCGTCCCCACCGGCCGGTGGCCGCGAGTTCGTGCTGCGTCAGTCCGTGCCCGCGGATGGTGATCACCACCGCGTCGACATCGCGCACCAGGTGCGCCGCCGCCGCTGCCACTGCCTGACTCACCGGTGGGTCGGCCTGGTGAGCGGCGCGGGCGAGGTGGCGCCGCATGATGTCACGCCGAGCCGACCGGGTCGTCACGTATGCCGTGGACAGCGTGCGCTGCGGCGCCGAGCATTCCTCGGCTCGCCGACGGTCCGCCTCGGCATCGGCGCGGTGCTGGGCAGCCTGCCGCCGGCAGGCGAACACGTTCCCGACTCCGTGCTCCGCTGCCCGGTCAAGCCCTCGCGCGGCCCGCTCGTGCGCCGCGGCCGCGCGCAGAAAGCCCTGGCGCAGGCTCTCCCTCGCGCCGGCCGCGCGCTCCTGCGCGGCCCGAACCCGCTCCCCGGCGTGAGCCGCGGCAGTACCACCCGGCTCGGCACGCCCACGGCTGGCCAGGGCGGCTCGACGCATCGCCAGCTCGCGTGCGCGGGCACCCGCTGCCTGCCCTCGCGCACGAGCACGCTCTGCTGCGTGTTCAACGGCTGTGGTCACTTCCCCATGATTCCCCGTCGGCAGTCGTTCGACCAGCAGAAGAACCCCGTGCTGGTGTCACCTTCTTGCGGTCGACGTAGACCAACGCGCCCTGCGCTTTCGGCAGGGCGGCGCTCACGGTTGCTTCCTCGAATAAGGCGACCACCGCCGGGGGTCCGGGGGCGGAGCCCGTGGCGGGTTTTGGGGGTCCGACCCCCAATGTGATCGCGGAACAGAAAAGGCTCGTGCTCTCCGCGAGCACGAGCCGACCATCTGTGGACCCTGGGGGACCTTACTCGAACAAGGTGACCACAGTCGGGGGTCCAGGGGGCGAAGGCCTTTGGCGGGGGCTTGGGGGTTCGACCCCCAAAAGACACAACGAAAAGAGCCCCGTTTGCGCTTTCGGCAAACAGGGCTCCCCCGCGAATGGAGTGGAGCTAAGGGGACTCGAACCCCTGACCCCCTCACTGCCAGAAAGGTCCGGACCAGGCCGCTGACCTGCGGTTATAGAGAACCGGCTGGTCCGGTGATGTGGTTGGTGGCAGTTGAGCGCAGCTTGACGCCGTTGATCGCCGTTGATCACATGCCGCTGCTCCAGATCTGCTCCAGGATCGGTGGTGCTGCGCAGGCCAGGCGGCAACATTTTGCGCGGGCCGGAGTTGTTGTTCCCGTTAGGGAGCGTGTCGGTCGGAGGCGTGGCGTGGAGTCGTCGGTGTGATGGCCGCCGCAGGTTTCCCGCTTGGCCGGATCTGGCATGCGAGGTCCTGCTTCGTCGTGGTTCTCACCGCTGCGCGACCGCCGGTGGTCGCGCAGCGGTCGTCTGCTGCTGTGGGGACTGCCCGGGAGCGGACTTCTGTGACGAGAGGGTCGCGTGGCAGGTTGGTCCGTTTTGTTGATTTTGCCGCTCAATTTCCCATGAGGCGGCTTGGGGAGTTGCGGTCACTTTCCGTCGAATACGCCGCTTGGTCTATTTCCGCGAGTAATGCCGTTTGGCAGAGTGATCTTGGGTTCGTCGGGGGCCCAGCGGGTTGGCTGGTGCTCTTGGCGAGGGGAATGTCGTGCGTTCCGTTGGTGTGCGCTGGCGCGCTGTTGTCGTGACGGCTGCGGTCGTGTTGAGCTCTGTGGCTTTGGTGCAGCCGGTTATCGCGGCTCCGGCCGCGAACGTGCCGGATTCGGCGCCGGACGAGGCGACGGCGACGGCGTACGCCCGGGCGGGCGACAAGCAGGTCGAAGTGTCGTCCGAGACCACGGAGACGTCGAAGACGGTCGCGAATCCGGATGGTTCGTGGACGTTGACCGAGTACACGAACCCGGTGCGGGTCAAGCAGGGCGCCGGCTGGGTGCCGATTGACACGACGCTGGTGCGAAGACCCGACGGTTCGATCGGTCCGAAGGCCGTCACCGTGGACGTGAGCCTCAACCCCGGCGGCACTGGTTCAGCGGCGAAGCCGATTGTCCAGGCGGGAGAAGACGGCACGGCGGTCGGTCTGAAGTGGGCCAGTGACCTGCCGGAGCCGACTCTTGCCGGTGACACTGCTATTTACTCCGAGGTTCTTCCGGGTGTCGACCTGACGGTCAAGGCGGCGACCGAGGGCTACACCGAGAATCTCGTCATCAAGACCCCCGAAGCGGCGCAGAACCCCCAGTTGCGGGATGTGCCGTTCGGTCTGTACACGCACAACGCGACGGTCTCCGTGGCTGAGGGCGATGGGCGCGGCACGCCGGCCCAATCGACGCCGACGGACGGCCTCGAGGTCAAAGATTCCAGCGGGCAAGTCGTCTTCGCCGGCGACGCCTCGAGGATGTGGGACTCGTCTGGTGAAGGCTCCCAGGCTGAGCAGCAACTCGGCGAAGGCGGCGGCCGCCACGAAGCAATGATGGACTTCACACTCACGCCGGACAAGGTGACGATCACGCCGGACGAGGCGTTCCTCGCCGACCCGACCACGAAGTACCCGGTGTCCCTGGACCCAAGCAACTGGTGCACCTCCTGTGGCATTCAGTCGCACGTGGTGGTGCAGTCCGGGCACGCGGACGCGCACAACTGGAACGCCTCCACGGGTGACCTGTCGAACTTGAAGGCTGGGTTCGAGGATTACGACAGCGCTGCGAAGTCGCGGTCGTACATCCAGATGAACACCTCGCGCCTCGGCGGTACGGTGATCAAGTCCGCAACCTTGAACACCACGATCCAGCACAGCTACAGCTGCAGCCCTGATCCGACCGGCCTGTGGATCTCGAACCCCGCCAACAGCGGCACGACCTGGAACCAGCAGCCGAGCTGGCCGTACTGGGTGTCCGACATGAACGTCGCGAACTGCAGCGACGCGCCGAATGTGGTTGGACAATTCAACGCACTCAAAGCAGCGCAGGACGCGGCGGCGAACTACTGGCAGAGCGCGTGGTTCGTCCTCGCGGCCCACAATGAGGTCACCACCGCTGCGTGGCGCCGGTTCGATCTGAACCCGTACTTCCAGGTCGACTACGACTCCTACCCGAATCCGCCGGCGAATTTGACGATGCAGAACGGCGTGCTGCCGTGCGCCAGCGGCCCGAACCGGCCGTGGGTGTTCACCAAGACGCCACAGCTCGCCGGGCGGGTGTCCGATCCGGACGGCGGCACGCTGCTGGCCGGGTTCAAGGTGGGCGCCGGGACAGCGGGCAACAGCACCAATGTCCACGACAACAGCGGCAGCCCCGTGACGGTCGGTACGCCGGGTCCCAACCAGGTGGCGATCGCGCAGTTCGCGGCTGTTCCCAGCGGGTGGATCGCAGGGGATGGCGTCTACAACTGGTCTATGCAGGTCAGCGATGGTCAGCTGTCGTCGCCCTGGGTGGGCAACTGCGAGTTCACCGTCGACTCGACAGTGCCACGGGCGCCTTCGGTGACCATGACCGGCACACCGCCGGAGCACCAGAACGACAGTGTGCACTTCGGTGTTTCGGTGGGCATGGCCACAGCCGGGCTCTACGACGTCGACCATTTCATCTACACCACCGACGGTTCCGAGCCGCAGCCGCAGGGCTCGCCCAGTGTCAAGGCGACCCAGGGTACGGATGCGAACGGCAATCTGATCGCCACGGCTGACCTGTCCGCGTTGGCGATCAACGGCAACCAGAACTTGATCAAGGTCAAGGCGGTGAACAGGGCCGGGACGCCGGGCCCGGACGCCACCTGCGTCACCAGCGGCAACCTCGACGCCGGGTCCTGTTCCTTCCACGTGCTGCCCTTCACCCCTTCCGTCGGTCTGGTGGGGGCGTGGCCGCTGGATGAGATGGGCGGCCGGATTCTGGCCGACACCGCGAACACGACACCGAACAACGACGGCGTGGCCGTGCACACCGCGAGCTTGATCGCCGGTGGTGACTGGGTCGCCGGTTACGACCACGGCAACGCCTGGACCCACCCTGACACCGCCGGCTACAGCGAAGGCGCCAAGGGCGCGCTGACCCTGGACGGTTCCAGCGGCTATGTCACCACCAGTGGTCCGGTGCTGGACACGACGAAGTCGTTCAGCGTGGGCGCGTGGGTGAAGCTGGCCAACACCAACGGGTTCCAGACCGTGATCTCCCAGGACGGCAACCAGGGGAGCGGCTTTTACCTGCAGTACTCCAAGGACGACAACGCGTGGGCCTTCAGCATGCTGGCCGCCGACCAGGCCAATGCCGGTGTGGTCCGGGCGAAGTCGACGAAGCCTCCTGCGCTGGGGGTCTGGACCCATGTGGCCGGTACCTATGACGCGTCGACGGGGACGATGACGCTCTACGTCGATGGCGCCAAGCAGGCCACCAATGTCAGAACGGGTTGGGCTGCCACGGGGAATCTGGTGATCGGTTCGGGCAAGTACAACGGGGCCCGGGCCGACTTCCTGGCCGGTCAGGTGGACGACGTGCAGGTGTGGCAGCGGGTGCTGTCCGCGCAGGACGCCCACGATCTGGCCAACGCCGCCGTCCCGTTGGCGAAGTACGGCCTGGCCGAAGGCTGCGCGGACGTCCTCGGCACCACCGTCCCGTCGCTGCAAAGCAACTGGGCCCTCGATGACGGCACGGGCAGCACCGCCAATGACACCAGCGCGTTCGGCAATGCCATGACCCTCAACGGCGGCTACGGCTGGACGAGCGGCCACACCGCAGGCGCGGTCCACTTCGACGGTTCCACCGGCTACGGCACCGCGGCGCCGGCGGTGGACACGACGCAGTCGTTCACCGTGTCCGCGTGGGCCAAGCTGGACGACGCCAACGGCTACTACACGCTCTTCACCCAGGGCGGTCAGCACACGGCGGCGTTCCAGTTGCGCTACTCGCCGGACGTCAACCGGTGGGTCTTCGGGATGACCACCGCCGATGACGACACCGTCGACAACTACCACTGGGCATTGGGGAGCCAGGCGCCACAGTGGGCGCCTGGACCATGCTGACCGGGGTCTTCGACCAGGAGACGATGCGCGTCCGGCTGTACGTTAACGGGAAGCTCGAAGGCCAGAACACCGTACCCACCGTGTGGAGCGCCCAGGGTGCTTTCACGGTCGGCTCGAACATCGGCGTCGGAAACTTCTTCAAGGGCTCCGTCGACCAGGTCCAGGGCTGGGGCCAGGTCCTGACCGATGACCAAGTCGCGTCGCTGTACGGCCACCGATATTTCGACACGATCAGCAAGACGACCGGGACTGGTTCCGGCGGCGTGAGCCTTGCTGCAGACGACAACGCGTGCGCCGCGCGTTTCGACGGGTCCGGGACGGGACAGATCGACTCGGGCCGGCCGGCGAACCTGCGCACAGAAAAGTCCTACACCGTCGAAGCGTGGGTGTACCACTCCTGGACAGCCGATGACGTGGCCGCGCACGGCGCGATCGACCCGAACGGGCGAGCCGTGGTGGGCATGGATGATCCGCAGTTCTCTGCCGAGCTGCTCGGGTATCACCCTTTGCCGGATGCGAATGGTGTTGTACATCCCAAGTGGACGATGCTCATCAGTTCCACGCCTACCGACCCTGGAGCGTGGTGGGCGGTCAGTGACGCCGACGCCGTCGACAACACCTGGGTTCACCTGTCAGCGACCTACGACGCGTCGACCGGCACGATGGCGTTCTACGTCAACGGCAAGAAGCAGAACACCTACCTGGGCACGACCAACGGCCAGGGCATCACCAGCCGGCCCAGTACCGGTGATCTGTTCATCGGACGGGGCGTGTGGAACGGCCAACGCTCCGACCAATGGTATGGCGATGTGGCGGGCGTACGCGTGTACGCCGGTGTTCGCGACATGGCTCTCGTCGGCAGCGACCGAGTCGAAGACGATCCCCGCCAATTGCTCGCGGGCTGAGTACACCGAAATTCTTCCAGCCTCGAGGACAGGGTTTGTGATGCGCGCGCGGTTTCGGACGAGTAGCCGGGTCAGAGCAGACGACGTCGGTAGGTACGCATTGAGCGACGGCAACATCGTCGACAACGCCTGGACCCATCTCGCTGTCTCGTATTACGCGTCGACGGCAATGGTCACGGTGTCTGTCGACGACGTGAAGCATCACCTCCTCCTCAACACGGCCGACGGTGGAGGCACGTCCAGCCCGTACTCGGGAAGCCGGCCTGTTCCTGGGCCGGGGAATCCGAGGCGGGACCGCTCTGACGAGTGTTACGGGAGCGTGGCCGGAACCAGTGTGTATGAGGGCGTCCGCGGTGTCGCAATGGTCGGTAGCGGCTTCGCCAAGTACGGCCTGCGTCAGCTGTTCCGCGGCTGAATTCCTTCTTGGCAATGACGAGATCCTTCCCGAGGGCTTGAGGACGGTTGATGATGCGCGCACGGATCAGCGTGAGCAGATGGGTCAGAGTGACCGCGGGCGCCGTCGTGGTCATGATGGCCGCTGCGGCGCAGCAGGCGGTCGCCGCTCCGGCGAATGCGACTGGGGGTTGGCATGGGCTTGGCTGGGATCTCCCTGCGACGCAGAAGCCCGCGTCTGTGCCGGGTGAGAAGGGCGGTCTCGTACCGCATCCGGGCGGTGTCGCTTCGGCGGCGCTGCCGAAGGTGGCATGGCCGAAGGCCGATAGCCACGAGGTCTCGTTGCCGCCTTCGGGCGGAACACCGGCGGACGACAAGTCGGCAGTGACCGTGCGCAGGGCCGCGCGAAGCGGCACACACGCCTCAGGCAAGGTCAAGCTCGATGTGCTGGATCAAGCACAAGCGGATCGCGCCGGGGTTCGAGGCACCTTGGTCCGGGTTTCGGCGGCCGGTGGTGACACGACGGGGCCGCTCGATGTGAACCTCGACTACACGCCGTTCGCCAAGGCGTTCGGCGCCGACTACGGCTCTCGCCTCCGTTTCGTCGAATATCCTTCGTGCATCCTCACGACGCCGGAGCAGCCTCAATGCCGGACGAAGACGCCGGTGCAGTCCTCGAACGAGGCGAAGTCCGACCGCCTCATCGGTCAGACGGCTTTCGCACCGGCGGCCACTTCGATGGTGCTGGCGGCTGAAGCGGAGGACCAGGGCGACGGTGGTGACTTCAAGGCCACCGACCTGAAACCGGCAGGCTCGTGGACGTCCGGAGGATCTACCGGCGCGTTCACCTACTCGTACCCGCTGGCCGTGCCGGCGGGCCCGACCGGCAAAGGGCCGGACATCAGCCTGGACTACTCGTCCGACGCGGTCGACGGTCTGACTTCCGCAACGAACAACCAGGCGTCACCGGTCGGCGATGGCTGGTCCCTGTCCGGCGGCGGGTACATCGAGCGGTCGTACAAGTCCTGCGCCGAGGACCTGGGGGGAAACAACGGCCAGGACAAGCAGAACGGTGACCTATGCTACTTCAGTGACAACGCCACGATCTCGTTCGCCGGCAGCAACGACATGCTGGTCAAGGACAAGAACAACCCGAGCAGCTGGCATACGAAGATCGACCAGGGCTCGAAGATCGAGAAGCTGACGGGAGTCGCCAACGGCACGCAGGGTGGTGAGGCGTGGAAGCTGACGACGATCGACGGCACCCAGTACTTCTTCGGCCTCAACCACTTGCCCGGTTGGCAGACCGGGAACGCGGAGACCCATTCGGCGTGGACCGAGCCCGTGTTCGGCAACAACCCCGGCGAACCGTGCTACCACACGGCTTTCGCTGATTCCTCATGCACGAACACAGCGTGGCGCTGGAACCTCGACTACTCGGTCGACCCCCACGGCAACGCGACGGTCTACTACTACGACACCGAGACCAACGCGTACGCGGTGAACAACAACACGACCGCGCCCACGAGCTACGTCCGTGGTGGCTACCTGTCCCGGATCGAGTACGGGTTCAACACCAGGGTGGCGAACGTCTACTCGACGCCGCCGGCTCGGGTCGTCTTCGGTACCACTGAGCGATGCCTGCCCGACGCGTCCTTCTCGTGTGACCCGGCGCAGCTGACCAAGGACAACACCACGCATTGGCCCGACGTACCGTTCGACCGCATCTGCGCGGTCGGCACCAAGTGCCTCAACGCGTCCGCGACGTTCTTCAGCCGGAAGCGTTACACCACGATCACCGGCCAGGTCACCGACGGGAACGGCGGCTGGAAACCGGCCGTGTCGTGGACCCTCGGTCAGTCGTACCCGGCCAGCGGCGATGGCAACAGTCCTGCCCTGTGGCTCGACTCGATTACGCAGACCGGTCTTGCCAACACGTCGGGCACGCAGCCGGCACTGTCGCTTCCGCCGACGTTGTTCCACGGGGTTCCCAAGGCCAATCGCGTCGACGCCACCCACAACTACACCGCGCTGACCCGGTTGCGGATCGACTCGATCACCAACTCGACCGGTGGCGTCACGACCGTCAAGTACGCTGATCCGGAGTGCGTGACTGGTGTGAAGATGCCGGCCTCACCGGAGACCAACACCCTTGCCTGCTATCCGGTCTACTGGACTCCGGGTGGCGCGACCGACCCGATTCTCGACTGGTTCAACAAGTTCCCGGTCACCGATATCACCGAGGATGCCCGCACCGGTCTGGCCGATTCGGGTACGCAGTCCGGCGTTCTGTCCACCTTCTCCCAACAGATCCTGACTCACTACGATTACCTCGGCGGTGCCGCCTGGCACCACGACGACAACCCGCTGTCGGATCCGAAGTACCGGACGTGGTCTCAGTTCCGCGGCTATGGTCAGGTCAAAACCACCAAGGGCGCGGCGACGGGTGATCCCTCCGGCCCTCAAGCGGTCACCGAAACCCGCTATCTCCGAGGTATGGACGGCGACGCGCAGCCCAATGGGGGACACCGCAGTGTCTCCGTGCCGAGCTTCTGGGGCGAAAACGTCACAGACCTCGAGCAGTACGCCGGGTTCACCCGGGAGAGCCTGACCTACCTGGCCGGGAACGTCATCGCCGACGCCCTCAGCGATCCTTGGCGAAGCCCCAATCCCACTGCGACCGACACAGACGGGTTCCAGTCCTACTACACCGGCACTGCTGTCCAGCGAACGCGCGTGTGGAGCGACTCGAGCCAGCAGTGGCAGACGAGTCGCACGGTTACGACCTTCGGCGACTACGGCTTGCCGACCTCAGTAGAGACCGATGGCGCGCTCAACGGGACGACTCCGGACCCCGCGCAGACCAAGTGCGCCACGACGACATACCTTCCCAACACTTCCGTCTGGCTCCTGAACGCGGTCGAGCGAACCACCGAGTACGCAGGAACCTGCGCCTCCGCGGCGACTGCGAGCACGATCGTGTCGGACACGAAGAACTCGTTCGACTCACAGCCGTACGGCACACCACCCACGATCGGCGACGTAACCCAGAGCGACGTCCTGGACACTTGGCCTGCCGGCGGTGCGGAGACCTTCCGGGCTCCGGACCAGACGACGACGTACGACCAATACGGCCGGAGCCTCAAGGTCGCTGACCACCGGGGCATCGCGACCACCACGGCCTACACCCCCACGACCGGCGGGCCCGTCACCCAGATCACGACGACCACACCACCGATCAGCGCGACCGACACGCGCACGTTTACCTCCACCAAGGTGCTGGACTCGGTGTCCGGCTCGGTGCTGTCCGAAATCGACAACAGTGGCCTGCGCACCGACGCCACCTACGATCCGCTCGGCCGCATCACCGCCGTGTGGGCGCCCGGCCACGACAAGACCCGCAACGCCCAGCCGTCGACAACCTACGAGTACCTCGTCACCGCTGACGCCGGCAAGATCAGCTACGTCGCCACGAACTCCCTGCTGGCCAACGCGCAGTACGCCACCAGCTACACGCTAATCGACGGACTCGGCCGCACGGTCCAGACCCAGGGGCCGACGGCCTACGCGCAAGGTGGTCGAGTCCTGACGGACACGCTGTACGACTCGCAAGGCCGCGTCTACATCTCGCACAACAACTACTGGAACGGCGATTCAGGTCCGGACAAGACGCTGCACGTCGTGCAGGACAACGCCGTGCCCAACAGCACGTTCACCACCTATGACAGCGCCGGCCGCACCATTGGCGCGGCTTACGCCCTGGACGGCGCCGAGCAGTGGCGTACTACCACCCGCTACGACGGCCTGCGCACGACCACGATCCCGCCGGTTGGCGGCACGGCGATGGCACTCGTCAACAACGGGCTCGGGCAAAACGTCCAGACCCTGCAATACCACGACCGCGACCACACCGGCCCGACCGATCCCGCGGACGTCACCACCTACGCCTACGCGCCCAACGGTCAGCTCGCGACCGTCACCGACGCGACGGGCAAGAACACGTGGACCACGACCTACGACCTGCACGATCGCAAGGTTTCGACCACTGACCCCGACACCGGCACCAGCACCTACACCTACGACGACGGCGACCAACTGACGACGAGCACCGACGCCCAACACCGCACCCTCGCGTACACCTACGACAACCTCGGCCGCAAGACCGCCGAGTACCAGGGCACGACCAACGGCACCAAACTCGCCGACTGGACATACGACACCGTGCGGCCGGGTCTGCCGACCGGCTCGACCCACTACGTCGACGGCCGCTCCTACTCGACCGCCGTCACCGGCTACGACGACGCCGGACGCGCCACCGGCAACCGCTACACCATCCCGACCTTCGAAACCGGACTCGGTGGCACCTACAGCTTCAGCACCGAATACGACCCGCTCACCGGAGCGGTCGCGACCACCACCAGCCCGCAAAAGGGTGGAGTCCCGCGCGAAACGATCTACCACGACTACGGCACACTCGGACAACCCACCGGCCTGCGAGCGTCGTCGTCCACCGGCGGGCTGCTGTACCTGGTATCCGAAACCGACTACAACCCCCAGGCCGAGGTCCTGCGCACCAACTTCCAGGACCCGACCAGCCCGTACCAGGTCGCCGTCACCAACACCTACGAAGACGGCACCAACAGGCTGGCCAGCACACTGGCGCAGCGGGCCACCAGCACTGGTTACGACGTCACCAACCGCCAGTACTCCTACCAACCGGCCGGCAACCTCACCAAACTCGCCGACACCCCCCAAGACGGCGCGAGCGACGTCCAGTGCTTCACCTACGACTACCGCCAACGCCTGACCGACGCCTGGACACCATCTTCAGCCGACTGCTCGGCACAAGCCTCTGCGGCAGCGCTCGGGGGCGCGGCACCGTACTGGACGTCCTGGGGCTACGACGCCGAAGACAACCGCATCAAGCAGGTCCAGCACTCCACCGGCGGCGACGCGACCACCACCACGACCTACCCCGACCCCGGCGCGAGCCAGCCACACGCCCCGCAGACCGTGACCCGCGTCAGCGGCAACACCACCAGCACCAGCACTTACGGCTACGACGACACCGGCCGCACCCTCACCCGCGGTCCCGCCGGCGCCGGCCAGACCTTCACCTACGACGCCGAGGGCAACATCGCCTCGGTCACCGAAGCCGACGGCAAAACCAGCACCTACGTCTACGACGCCGACGGCAACCGCCTCATCACCCGCGACCCCACCGGAGTCACCCTCACCGTCGGGGACACCGAAATCCACGTCGCCGCCGGCAGCACCACCGCCATCGGCACCCGCTACTACAGCTACAACGGGCAGCCCATCGCCGAACGCAACGGGGTCGCCGGCGTGTCCTGGCTGATCTCCGATGCCCAGGGCACGGTGTACGCCACCGTCGATGCGGCGAACCTCGCGGTGCACAAGCGGTACCAGGACCCGTACGGCGTCCCGCGGGGTACGGCGGACGGTCCGTGGGCAAACAACCGCGGCTTCTTGGGTGGATACCAGAACACGACCGGGCTCACGAATCTCGGTGCCCGCGAATACGACCCGGCTACCGGTGCGTTCGTCACTCCGGACCCGCTGCTGGATCCGATGAATCCGTTGCACCTCAACGCCTATACCTACGGGTTCGACAATCCCATCGCCAACACCGACCCGACCGGTCTCGAACCGCAACTGTCGATTTGCAGCGGTGTTGACGACCGGCTTGCCTGTGAGAACTGGGGCTACACGGGACACCTGGACTCGTTCTACGCGCCGTACAGGCAGGCCGGGATCTACACATGCAATTGGAACCGTCATTGCCTGGCTGAGAACGCCAAGGTTTTGGGTAAAGGTCTAGACACGCCAACGCGTGAGCGCGCAGAGTCGATCTATCGCGAGTACCACCACGAGGGCATGACGATCAAGGAGATCCTCCAAGTCGGCTGGGAAATGACAGGGATCCCCGAAGCAGCCCGCTGCGTCGACAACCCCAATTGGGGCGACTGCCTATCCACCCTTGCCTCCCTGATCCCCGTCGGGAAGGGCGCGAAAGCGCTCAAGGCCCTGGTCGAATCCAAACGAGCTGAACGAGCTCTCGACTTCGTCAAGGACATTGACGAGCTCACTGCGCCCGCCTGCCCCATACCACACAGCTTCACCGGCGACACCCGCGTCCTCATGGCCGACGGCACCACGAAACCGATCTCCGAGATCAAGGTCGGCGACAAGATCATCAACACCGACCCCGACAGCGGCAAACTGGAACAACACGCCGTCACCGCAGTCCACGTCACCACGGACGACCACGACCGCGTCGACCTGGAGCTCGTCGGCAGTGACAACCAAATCGTGCACACCACCGAGCACCACCAGATCTGGGAAGCACGCACCCACCACTGGGTCGAAGCAGGCCAGCTACAGCGTGGCGACGAGGTGCTTTCTCGAAATGGCGCCACCGTCGTTGTTCAGGGCCTCGTGACTCACGTCGGCGGAGGTAAGACCTACGATCTGACGATCGATAGCCTGCATGACTACTTTGTTGGCGATTCTGTATCGCTCCTCGTCCACAATACGGGTGCTTGTCCACACCTTTCGATCGATGGCGTCCCATCTGATCTCCAATCTGATGTTCAAAAGGTGATACAGCAAATGGACACTGACGGCACTCTGCCGCCGGGAGTAAGGCAAGGAGGGACTAGAGGAAATCCTGGTATCTATGGTGGCCAAGGGCTGCCTCCTGCTCCGCCGAGATACTATGTCGAGACGGATATCCTTCCTGCGCCTCCAGGCGGGCCTCGGCCTGCGAGCGGTCGGCTGATCTTCGGTGGACGTGGGGAGGTATGGTATACGGGCCACTATGATGATGGATTCACGCAGCTGAGAGGGCCAAATTGTGGATGCTAACGGAGAGAAGGCGCCGCCTTGGGCCAAGGGTTCCGAGCCTTCAATGTCGTGGATCGATTACCGGAAGGAGCTGGACTTCGTACCAGATTCGCCAGCTTTTGTTGAACGAGGTCGCCTGCGTGACCTAAGTGAAACGTTAGCCAAGTTGGGTTTTCGCGTTGCCGAGGTTTTATTCGATAACGACGCACCTAATGGTGAGCGGAGGCTCCTTGCGGATCTGACGAGCGCACTGGGGGCGGCAACGGCTCATGCGGGGAGTTGGCCAGTGTTCAACGATCGCCTGTGGGACGTATTGACGAGTGAAGACAAAGCACCGATTGCTGTAGTCATCATCGGACTCGATTCAATGGTGAAGAAAAACTTGCACGGATTTGTAAAAATAGTTCACAACCTGCTTTCTTTAACTGAAGGTGTAGGCCTTCAAAGTGGAGAAGCAAACAGGCAAGTCGCATACTTTTTCGTCGGCAGTTGGGGCTAGGTGGCGCGGACTTTGCATGCCGCCCGTAAGCCGGCTGCGGAGTACCACTACGAGGGCATGACGATCAAGGAGATCCTCCAAGTCGGCCAGGAAATGACAGGGATCCCCGAAGCAGCCCGCTGTGTCAACAACCCCAACTGGGGCGACTGCCTATCCACGCTGGCCTCCCTGATCCCCGTCGGGAAGATCGATATGGCGACGAGGTATACGTGCAAAACTCGATTATTTTTCGAGATGAACTCGATGAACAGTTCGACCCTTAAGAGCCGTGGCGGCACGAGCCCCGGGCTTCAGTCGATCAAGACTGAAACCGCATCTCTGAGTGGTTGACGAGCGCCTCGCAGGTGCGTCGATTCCGTGAGGCCACCGGGGGGTGTCCCTATCTGGTTGTCAAGCCGCAGCGGGGGCTGGAGTGGGTTCGGGGTGGTGGTAGTGGGTGCCGTTACGGAGCATCGCGTAGAGCACGTCGCAGCGGCGGCGGGCCAGACAGATCAGGGCGGCGTTGTGCTTCTTGCCCTCGGCGCGTTTGCGGTCGTAGTAGGTCCTGCTGACCGGGTCGGACAGCGCAGCGAACGCGGCGAGGAAGAATGCGCGTTTGAGCTGGCGGTTGCCGGTCCGGGCCGGGTGCTCGCCCTTGATGCTGGTGCCGGAGCTGCGGGTGACCGGCGCGATGCCGGCATAGGCCGCCAGGTGCCCGGAGCTGGCGAAGTTGGAGGCGTCGCCGACTTCGAGCAGGATGCGGGCTGCGGTCCTGACGCCGATGCCGGGCATCGAGGTCAGGACCTCGGCAAGAGGGTGTGCATCAAGTATCCGCTCAACCTGCTCAGCAACCTGTTTCCGTTGCTGCAGGACGGTTTTCAGGCTGTCCACCAGTCTGGGCAGCACGGTGTCGGCGGCGGCTGTGCCCGGGACCGTGACGGTCTGCTCGGCCAGCGCGGTCATGATCGCCTCGACCAGTCGCTCGCCCTTGCGGGGTGCGTGGACCTTCGCGATCGCGGCAAGCTTGCGGCGGCCGGCTTTGGCGATGCCGCCCGGACCTCCGCAGCGCGAGAGAATCTCCAGCACCGCGGGGTGACTGACCTTGGGGCCGATCGCCCACTCGAGAGCGGGGTGGATGCCGGTCAGCAGGCCCCGGATCCTGTTGCTGATCCGGGTGGCTTCGCCGGCCAGGTCGTCGTCGAACCCGACCAGCACCTCGAGCTCGGCCAACGCGTCGTCGCCGACGTCGACCGGGCGCAGCGTGTGCGGCAGGGAGCGTCGGCGATGACGAACGCGTCCCGCGCGTCGGTTTTGGCGCGGCCGGGGTAGAGGTCGGCGATGCGGCGCATCGCCAGGCCGGGCAGGTAGGCGACCTGGTGTCCGGCGGCGCGGGCGACCGCGACCGGCAGCGCGCCGATGGTGGCGGGCTGGTCGACCACGATCAGCAGTGTTCCGTGGCGGGCGAGCTTGTCGAACACCGCGCGCAGCTTGGGTTCGGTGTTGGGCAGCGAGGCGTCGTGCAGCCGGTTGCCGTCGGGGTCCAGGCCGACGGCGTGGTGGTTGTCTTTGCCGACGTCCAGGCCGAGGAACACGCTGAAAGTGCTGCTCATCCGCCATGCCGTTCGCTGGTAGCGGGTGGTCACCGGATTGGGCATCGATGGCCAGCACTCACGTTACGACTGTGATGATCAAGGGGTGCCGTCCCGGGCCGTGGTCTGACCCGCGTTACGACTGACCGATGTGTCTTTGTCTCGATCCGTCGGTCACGGTCCCGGGGCGGTGCTTGCTGCCGCCGGGCTGGTGGGGCGTGTCCCGATAGGGGCTTTGCCGCACTGCGCATCTTCACAGTCCTGACCGCCTGATCGGCCCGGCGTCGGCCAAGTCACCGGCGTTTTCGATCAGAGCAGGAGCCAGCAGACCGTGTCGAGCAACCCGCGCCTTTCTTCCCTGCCCCCGGTCTGCGACGGTCAAGAGGTGATCGTGGGAGTCGACACCCACAAGGATTTCCACGTCGCTGCGGTCGTCACCGCGTTGGGAGTTTTGCTTGCCACCAATGCATTTCCGACCACGCGGGCCGGGTATCAGGCTCTGGTGAACTGGGCGCGCGGGTTCGGTGCCGTGCGGCGCGCGGGCGTGGAGTGCACGGGCTCCTACGGAGCTGCGCTCGCCCGCCACCTCGCTGCCGTCGACATCGACGTGTTCGAGGTGAACCAGCCGGACAAGGTCAACCGCCGGCGCCGGGGCAAGAGCGACGCCATCGATGCCGAGTCCGCTGCTCGATCGGTGCTCAACGGGCAGGCCAGCGCGCTGGCCAAGGGCGGGCAGGGACCAGTGGAAATGCTGCGTATGTTCAAGGTGGCGAAGACCTCCGCACTCAAGTCCCGGACCCAGGCCATCAACCAGCTCAAGGCCGTCCTGGTCTCGGCCGACCCGGTGCTGCGTGACGAGCTGCGCGACCTCAGCACCTCCGAGATCGTGCGGCGGTGCATCGCCTGGGCACTCGCCACGCCAACCGACAGCGCCACCGCTGCCCGATACACCCTGCGTGCGCTCGCATGCCGGATCGACCGGCTCAGCCAGGAGATCGCCGACCTCAACGCCCAGACCGCCGCGGTCCTGTCCAGCCATAACCCCGCCATGCTCGACACCTACGGAGTCGGACCCGACACGGCCGCCACCCTTCTTATCGCCGCCGGCGACAATCCCGAACGCCTGCGAAGCGAAGCGTCCTTCGCCGCGCTGTGCGGCGTCAGCCCGGTGGAAGCATCCTCGGGAAGGACGCAACGCCACCGGCTCAACCGCGGCGGCGACCGCCAGGCGAATTCCGCCTTGCGTCGCATCGTGCTGGTCCGCCTGCGCTGGGACCGACGCACCCGCGACTACATCGACCGACGTGTCCGCGAGGGCAAGACCAAACGCGAAGCCGTCCGCTGCCTCAAACGCTACATCGCCCGCGAGCTCTACCGGATCATCACCGCACCCGAACCACAGGCCGCACCAGCACGGCACGCTGCTTGACGAACAATAGGGGCATCGAGACCTACCTTCCGGTGGCCGTGTCCCTATCAGCGGTCCCTTGAGGTTGTCCCCTTGAACCGGACACCTTGATCCCAGGCAGCGGTCTGGGGGAAGGATGTTGCCGTGTCAGGCAAGTCGAAGTATCCCGAGCAGTTCCGTAGGGACGCCGTGGAGCTGGTCCGTTCGTCGGATCGGCCGTTGCGACAGGTCGCCTGTGAGCTGGGTGTCAACCACGAGACTCTGCGCAGCTGGGTGCGCCCTGCCGAGAACGTGCAGGCTGTCCGGCAGCCGGGCAGTGTGTCGGCCGATGAGCACCACGAGCTGCAGGAACTGCGCAAGCGTGTGGCCGAGCTGGAACTGGAGAAGGAGATCCTCCGCGAGGCAGCCGCCTATTTCGCCGAGGAGATGGGTCGTTGACCTGCAGCTACCGGTTCATCTCCGAACATCGCGCCGTCTTTGGCGTCTCCCGGCTGTGCAGAATTCTGCGGGTGCGACGCCCCGGCTTCTACGAATGGGTCGCTGCCGCACCCGTCAGAGCCGAGCGGGCCGAGGCCGACGAGCGTCTGGGGGCCGAGATCACCGAAGTCCACGCCGGTCACCAGGGCGCCTAGGGCCGTCCACGGATTGTGGCCGAGCTGCGCCGGCGCGGCCGGAGAGTGAACCACAAATGCGTCGGGCGGATCATGCGCCAACGTGGGGTCGTCGGTCTGACCCGCAGGCGGCGCAGGTCACTGACCAAGCCCGACACCGTGGCGGCGCCGGTGCCGGACCTGATCGGCCGGGACTTCACCGCCCCGGCGCCGGGCCAGCGGCTGGTCGGCGACATCACCTACCTGCCCATCCAGCAGGGGTGGCTCTACCTGGCCACGGTGATCGACCTGCACACCCGCGAGGTCATCGGGCACGCGATGGCCGAGCACATGCGCGCCGAACTGGTCCGCGACGCCCTCGACCTCGCCCTCCGACGTGGCCTGATCAGTGATGACGCGATCTTTCACACCGATCGCGGGTCGCAGTACACCTCCCAGCGGTTCCGTTCCGCGCTCTCCGGGCACGGCGTGCGCTCGTCGGTGGGGCGGACCGGGTCGTGTTTCGACAACGCCGTCGCCGAGTCGTTCTTCGCCACCCTCAAAACCGAGATCGGCACCACCGTGTGGGCCACCCGCGACGCCGCCCGAAACGACGTCTTCGCCTACCTCGGCTACTACAACCACGACCGTCTACATTCGACACTCAACTACCGCACCCCGCACGAGGTCCGTGTCGGCTATCGTCAAAGCCTCGCCCTCGTGGCATGAAATCCGGTGCCCCGGTCTTCGGGGGCAACCTCACTCGGACCCGGGCGAACCCACCCGACAGGCTGCCCGAGACGTTCTCAATCGAGCACGGCAACAGCTGACCGAGGCAGGAGACCGGGCAGCTGCGACGATCTCTGACGAGGCTGGTGGGGCACCTACGGCATCAGACTGGCTCGACGACGTGGGTGGATTCTTCGGCGACTTCGGCGAGGGGGTCTGGAACGCGGCCAAGGGCTTGGGTGAGGGGGCTTGGAACCTGGTCCTCGCGGTTGGTGATCTAGGCAACCCCGACAATGAGGGAATCACCGACATTGCTTCGGCGGCATGGCACAACGTCACCCATCCCGTCGACTGCGGCAAGCAGCTTGTCGACTGGAACGACTGGGCCGATCACCCCGGCCGGGCCACCGGCCAGATCCTCGGCGGTGTGTTCATCGGAGGGGTGGCAGGGAAATACTCAAGGGGGCCCGCGCCGGTGAGAAACCGGACACGCCCGCGGAGCGGCCCGGAGGGCCCCGGCGGTGAAGGCCACGTTGTCGGAATACTTTCACGGAGGGAGTCCGCCGAAGGTGTCCGACCTCCAGCGCTACGCGGATGCCCCGGGCTGGACGAAGGAGCAGACACCGACGGGCCCGGAAAAGTACGTCGACGACAACGGAATCGTCCGCATGACACTCAAGCAGGGAAGCGCACGAACGCCTGGCAGCGAAAACCCGCATGTCGAGCTGCGCAACGAGGCCGGCGTCCGCACTGACCCGTCCGGGAACCCGGTCACGAGGAAGAGCCCCGGCAACCACACACCGATCACCTGGGATCAGTAAGCATGAAGAACTACACCGATTTCACCGACCTCGCCGAGGTGTATCTGGAGGACAGCTACGTCCTGGCGATCAACGAACGCCCGGACTCCGTGTCATTCACCCTCGACCTCGTGCTCACCCCAGGCCACCCCCGCTACCACGCGCCCCCTCCCGACGAGCAGTACTGCTACGCCGACGCCCTGCTAACCATTGTCAACGCCACGAAGATCGACTGGATCACCCGCTCAGCCCAGACATATCGCGATGCCGCGGGCGAAGAGGACCGCGGCAACATCGACAGCCTGCAATACCACGACGGCTACTACGACATCACCGGCGACTGGGGCCACGTCCGCGTTCACACCGTAGCCACCCCGCAGCTCACCTTCACCCCGGAGTCATCCGACGCGACGTAGACCCGGACCTGTTCCGTTTCAGGCCGAATCGATCTGGACCGACCTGCGCCGACCTGCTCGGTGGCGTGGTGCACGCAGTTCTCCCTGCTGTGGCGTGACCCGACCTGCACTCCGCGCGCCCAATTAGCTCTGAAGATTCCACCCGTTCGGAGGACCCTGCCAAGGCTATTCGCGCGACCCCAGTTCACTGGCATCGCACCGCTGCTCCAGTTTTGCTCCAGACTTCTCACCGCCGGCGCTGTCGAGCAACCCAAAACTCAAACTTTGGTGGTACGAAAAAACCGCCCTACCTGGAACTTCTGTCCCGGTGGGCGGTGATTCGTCACTGTGGAGCTAAGGGGACTCGAACCCCTGACCCCCTCACTGCCAGTGAGGTGCGCTACCAGCTGCGCCATAGCCCCGAAGCGGAGGTGAACCCCGCATCTCGTGTGAACAAACAGTACACCGGGCGGCGGAGGGGCCATGCAAGGGGGGTGGGTTACGGGGGCCACGGACGCGAAATCCCAGCTCACCGTAGGTCACGGCGAGTCACGAAAGGCCTCACTGGGTCGACCTGGCCCGCGTTCGGGTGCGCTCGCTGCCCCACGCTCGGCAGAGATCGCCGAAGACCCCGCAAACCGCAGGCCCGCGGCGCTTTCAGGACTTATTTTTAGCTGTGTATTGACTCCCGGTGTGGGCCCGGTTACATTTTCCCGCGGTTGTGACGCCGAGGTCCCCGCCCGCTACGCCGCGTCTTCATCCCTGGGTACGAGCCTTGCCGTTTCCTGCTCGTTGAACGCCGCGGTGCGGCGGAGGAGGTTCCGATGAGAGTGCGGAGAGTGGGCAGCTTGTTGCTGTCCGCGTTCATGGTCGTCGCGGGGTGTGCGGCGCTCGTGGCCCCAGCCCAAGCCCAAACCCGAGCCATCACGCCCGACCAATGGGTCACCGTGCAGGCCGTGAACAGCGGGAAGTGCGTGGACGCCAAGGCGGCCGGCAGTGCGAACGGCACGGTGGTGCAGCAGTACAGCTGCAACCAGACCGCGTCGCAGGTTTGGCAGTTCCAGCCGACCAGCGACGGCTACGTCCGGGTGAACTCGCAGCTCAACGCGGCTCAAGCGTGGGACGTCACGAACGTCTCGAAGGCCGACGGCGGACTCGTGCAGCTCTGGTCGTACTCGAATGGTCTGAACCAGCAGTGGCAGCCGGTCCAGGAGGCGAGCGGCGCGTACCACTTCGTGAACCGCAACAGCGGCAAGTGTCTCGACGTGCCGGGCGCGTCGACCGCGGACAGCGTGCAGCTGCAGCAGTACGCCTGTAATGGCACGAGTGCTCAATCGTTCATGATTACCCCCGTGGGTGGTACTACTCCTCCGAGCTCGGACCAGCCGGACTTCGGCCCGAACGTCGTGATCTTCGACCCGTCGATGTCCAGCGCCAGCATCCAGAGCCGGCTCAACAGCATCTTCAGCCAGCAAGAGAAGAACCAGTTCGGCAGCCAGCGCTACGCCGTGATGTTCAAGCCGGGCACGTACGCCAACGACGTGAACGTCGGCTTCTACACGCAGGTGCTGGGGCTGGGCCTCAACCCCGACGCGGTGACGATCAACGGCGCCGTGCACGTGGAGGCCGACTGGTTCCCGCCGCAGAACGCGACGCAGAACTTCTGGCGCGGCGCCGAGAACCTGTCGGTGAACCCGACCGGCGGCGCCGACCGGTGGGCCGTGTCGCAGGCGGCGCCGTACCGGCGCATGCACGTGCGCGGTGACCTGCAGCTCGACGACGGCGGCTGGGCCAGCGGTGGCTGGATCTCCGACTCCAAGATCGACGGCCAGGTCCGCTCCGGCTCGCAGCAGCAGTGGATCTCGCGCGATTCGCAGTTCGGCAGCTGGAACGGCGCCAACTGGAACATGGTCTTCGTCGGCGTGAACGGCGCGCCGCAGAACACGTTCCCGAGCCCGCCCTACACCACGGTCGGCCAGGCGCCCGTGGTCCGTGAGAAGCCGTTCCTCTACGTCGACAACGCCGGTGAGTACCAGGTTTTCGTGCCGGCCCTGCGCACCAACACGTCCGGCACCTCCTGGGCCAACGGCACCGCGCCGGGCTCGTCGCTCCCGATCGACCAGTTCTACATCGCCAAGCCGGGCGCCACGGCGGCCGACCTGAACGCCGCGCTCGCCGCGGGCAAGAACCTGCTGATCACGCCCGGCGTCTACCACCTCAACCAGACCCTGCACGTGACGCGGCCCGACACCGTCGTGCTCGGCCTCGGCATCGCGACCCTGGTGCCCGACAACGGCATCACCGCGATGAACGTCGACGACGTCAACGGCGTGAAGGTCGCCGGCCTGCTCGTCGACGCGGGCACGACGAACTCGGCCACGCTCATGCAGGTCGGCGCGGCCGGCTCGAACGCCGACCACTCGGCCGACCCGACGTCGCTGCACGACGTGTTCTTCCGCATCGGCGGCGCCGCCGTCGGCAAGGCGAGCACCAGCCTGGTGGTGAACAGCAACAACGTGATCGGCGACCACATGTGGATCTGGCGCGCCGACCACGCGGCGGACAACAGCTTCGTCGGCTGGAACACCAACACCGCCGACACCGGCCTCGTCGTCAACGGCGACGACGTGACCATGTACGGCCTGTTCGTCGAGCACTACCAGAAGACGCAGGTCGTGTGGAACGGCAACGGCGGGCGCACGTACTTCTTCCAGAACGAGATGCCCTACGACGTGCCGAACCAGGCCGCTTGGATGAACGGCTCCACACAAGGCTTCTCCGCCTACCAAGTGGGCCCGAACGTGACCAGCCACGAGGCGTGGGGCCTGGGCAGCTACTGCTTCTTCAACACCAACCCGTCGGTGGCCAGCGCCCACGCCTACGAAGCGCCGAACACCCCGGGCGTGCGGTTCCACGACATGGTCACCGTGTCGCTGAACTACGCGGGCACGATCACCCACGTCATCAACACCACGGGCGCGACCACGCCGTCGGGCACCAAACCCGTCAACCTGGTCAGCTACCCCTAGACAGCCGGTGCGCGCCGTGGTGGCGGCCGCGGCGCGCACCGGTTCCTCGGGGCCGCAAGAGAAAGCCCGAAGTCGCCCAGCCCGGCGGGTTTCGCGACCCGGTCAGGCTCCGGTGACCTGACTGATCAGGCCGTGGAAGTCGATCTGCGGCCACAGCTCGGCGATACGGCCTTCGCGCAGGCCCAAGACCACGGTGGCGTGCACGCGGATCGCCTTGCCGGTGGGCGGCGTGCCGTGGAAGGCGCCGTCGTGGGTGCCGGTGATCGTCCAGCGGACGGCGGCTTTGTCGCCGTCGATCAGCATGTCGTCCACGTGCAGCACGGCGTCGGAGAACGCCGCGCGCACGATCTTGTCGGCACCGACGACGGCCTCGCGGGCCGGTTCGTCGGTGGGTCCGTGGTTCACGGCGTCGGGGGTGAGCAGTTCGTCGAGCAGGTCGAAGTTGCGCCCGTTGACGAGCTCGGCGTAGAAGCGCTCGACGGTTTCGCGGGTGGTGGCCACGGGGGTCCCCTCTCTACGGTGGTGGTTGCGGTCTTCGTGCAGCGGTGCAGTGAGGACTGAACAGGGGAGCGCGTTGTGACAACCGACCACTTCACCGGCGAACGCGGCCGGCTCTTCGGCCTGGCCTACCGCCTGCTCGGCTCGGCCGAGGACGCCGAGGACACGGTGCAGGACGCCTACCTGCGCTGGCAGCGTGCCGACCACTCCGCCATCACCGCGCCCGGTGCGTGGCTCACCAAGGCCGTGACGAACCTCTGCCTCACCCGGCTCACTTCCGCGCACGCCCGGCACGAAACCGCCGCCGCGGAACTGCCGGAGCCCGTCCTGACCGGCGCCGGGGAGCTGGGGCCGCTGGAGACGGTCGAACAGCGCGAGTCGGTGTCGATGGCGATGCTCGTGCTGCTGCGGGCGCTCACGCCGGTGGAGCGGGCGGTGTTCGTACTGCGCTCGGCGTTCGGCTACCCGTACCCGGAGCTCGCGCGGCTGCTCGACCTCACCGAAGCCAACGCCCGCCAGCTCCACAGCCGGGCCCGCCGCCGCGTCGACGCGGGCGAGACCCGCTTCCCGACCTCCGACGCCGGTTCGATGCGGCTCACCGAGAGCTTCATGACGGCCGTCCTCTCGGGCCGGCTCTCGGCGCTGGAAGACCTGCTGGTGGCCGACATCGCCACCTGGATGGATCTCCCGGACGGGGAACACGTGCACGTCCGCGGCCGCGCCGCCGTACGCCGCAACGCCGCCGCCACGCTCGCCCGCTTCGCCTCGGTCTCCGACTTCTCGCTCACGGAGGTCAACGGCGCGCCGGGCATCCTCTTCCTCTCCGGCGGCGACGTCGTCGGCCTCACCGTCGTCGAAACGCGCGACGGGGGCATCTCGGCCCTGCGCACGGTCGCCGATCCGGACCGGCTGGGGTACCTGCGGAAGCAGTTCGCGGCCGGCGCGCCCACACCGTGAGCCTTGCTCCCGTGCCGGACGGGCTGGAACGCTGAAACCCATGTCGATCTCGGTCAGGGCCGCCGGGCGCGAGGACATGCCCGCGCTCGTCCGGCTGCGGCTCGTCAACGCCGAACGGCACGTCGAACTCGATCCGGCCGTCTACCGCGTGCCCGACGCCGAGGCCGTGCGCAGGTGGTTCGAGGAAGTCCTCACCGGCGATTCCCGCGTGCTGCTGGTTGCCGAGCTCTCGGGCGACGTGGTGGGGATGGCGGAGGTCGTCCTGCTGGAAGACCCGCCAGAACACCAGATCCTGATTCCCCGCCGCGCGGCCGAGATCCACACCGTCGTGGTGGACGAGCACCGCGGCCGGGGGGTCGGGGCTTCGTTGGTCGTCGAAGCGGAGAAAGCCGCCGCGGAGCGCGGGGTCTCGATCCTCTACGCCGGCATCTTCGCGCAGAACGAGGGCGCGGTGCGCTTCTACTCGTCGGCCGGCTTCGGACCGCGCGGGACCCTGCTGGCCAAGGCACTCGGCACCGCATGACCAGCGGACTCCACGAGCACCTGGTCGCCGCCGTCCGCGACCTCGCGCGCCCGCCCGAGGAGCAGGTGGCGCTGCTTGCGAAGCAAGGGCTGGGCAACGCCGATGAGCTGGCACTGGAGTTCGACGCCTGCTTCGCGCCGCTGAAGGAGGTTCTGCCCGCCGAGACCGCCGAGGTGCTCGGCGAACTCAATGTCCTGCTGAACGAGATGAGCGGGCCGACCGGGCCGTGGTCGTTCGAGGCGCTGGCCGCGGCGCCGGAGTGGGAGCGGGTCCGGGCGCTGGCGACGCGAGCGCTCGCGCTGCCGGCGGGGTGACCGTGGCACGAAGGGACCGTTCGCTCAAGGAGATCCGGAGCGGATCCGCAGGTGGAGGGCGGGCTGGAGCAGGTCCAGCCCGCGTGAGCGTTCTCGGTGCCCGACCGCACGCCGTAGGCTGTCGTCTGTGAGCCAGCCGATCCTGATGACCGTCGACGACGACCCCGCGGTGTCGCGGTCGGTCGCGCGAGACCTGCGTCGCCGCTACGGCAAGGACTACCGCGTGATCCGTGCCGACTCCGGGGCCGACGCGCTCGACGCCCTGCGCGAGATCAAGCTGCGCGGCGACGCCGTCGCGGCGATCCTCGCCGACTACCGCATGCCCCACATGGACGGGATCTCCTTCCTCGAGAAGGCGATGGACCTGTTCCCGAACGCCCGGCGCGCGCTGCTGACCGCGTACGCCGACACCGATGCGGCCATCCAGGCCATCAACGTGGTCGACGTCGACCACTACCTCCTCAAACCGTGGGACCCGCCGGAGGAGAAGCTGTACCCGGTCATCGACTCCCTGGTGGAGACGTGGCTCGCGGTCGGCGACAAGTCCGTCGAGGAGACCAAGCTCGTCGGGCACCGGTACTCGGCGCCGTCGTTCAAGGTGCGCGACTTCCTCGCGCGCAACGCGGTGCCCTACCGCTGGTACTCCGTCGACGACGAGGAAGGTTGCCGCATCCTGCAGGCCGCGGGCGCCGCCGACACGGACATCCCCGTGGTCGTCACGCCCGACGGCACCGTGCTGAAGCAGCCCACCGGCAGTGAAATCGCCGACGCCGTGGGCCTGTCGACGCGGCCGGCGCAGGAGTTCTACGACCTCGTGGTGATCGGCGGCGGCCCGGCCGGCCTCGGCGCCGCCGTGTACGGCGCGTCGGAGGGCCTGCGGACGGTGCTCGTCGAGCGCAAGGCGACCGGCGGCCAGGCGGGCACGAGCTCCCGCATCGAGAACTACCTCGGTTTCCCCGACGGCGTGTCCGGCGCGCAGCTCACCGACCGCGCCCGCCGGCAAGCGCAGAAGTTCGGCGCCGAGGTGCTGACCGCCCGCGACGTCGTGGGGCTGGAGGTGCGCGGGTCGAGCCGCGTCGTCACGTTCGGCGACGGGTCGGAGATCGCCGCCCACTCCGTGATCCTCGCGAGCGGCGTCACCTACCGCGCGCACGAGGCCACGGGCCTCGAGCGGCTCACCGGCAGCGGCGTCTACTACGGCTCCGCGGCCACCGAGGCGCCGGAGTGCAAGGGCCAGCACGTGTACATCGTCGGCGGCGCCAACTCGGCGGGTCAGGCGGCGGTGTTCTTCGCGCGGCACGCCAGCGAGGTGTCGCTGCTGGTGCGCGGCGAATCGCTCGAGAAGTCGATGTCGCACTACCTGATCGAGCAGATCGCGGGCATCGGGAACATCACCGTGCGCACCGGCACCACGATCGTCGAGGCCCACGGGGGCGACCACCTCGAGGGCATCACCCTCTGCCACGGTGACAAGACCGAGCGGGTCGACACCGGGCACCTGTTCATCTTCATCGGCGCCGCCCCGCGCACCGACTGGCTGGGCGACGCGATCCAGCGCGACGACCACGGGTTCGTCCGCACGGGGCCCGACCTCGTCGAGGAAGGGCGCCGGCCACCGGGCTGGCCGCTCGATCGCGACCCGTACCACCTGGAGTCTTCGGTGCCCGGCGTGTTCGTGGCCGGTGACGTCCGATCGCAGTCGGTCAAGCGCGTGGCCTCCGCCGTCGGCGAAGGGGCCATGGCCGTGACCTTGGTCCACCGCTACCTGGAGGAGCAGTGAAGGAGCCCGCACTGCCGCGCGAAGAACTCTGCGGCCTCTTCCTGTTCGAGCACCTGTCCGACGAGCAGCTCGACTGGATCGACGAGCACGCCGTGCTGGAGCACTACGCCGGCGACACCGCCGTGATCCGCGAGGGTGAGCCGGCCACGTGCTTCTACATCCTGCTCACCGGCGCGCTGCGCATGACGCGCCTCGTGAGCGGCGCCGAGGTCGAGGTCAAGCGATCCGACCAGCGCGGCTCGTACTGCGGTGCCACGCAGTTCTTCGTGCACCAGGAGAACGAGCACGCCTACAGCGCCACGGTGTACGCGGTGAGCGACCTGACGTTCCTCACGCTGCCCGCCGCGGAGTTCGCCATCGAGTTCCGCAAGTGGTTCCCGATGGCGGCGCACCTGCTCGAGGGCATGTACCTGGGCTGGCGCAACACCGACACCGTCGTCTCTTCGCGGCGGCGGCTGCTCGCGCTCGGCGAGCTGTCGGCGGGCCTCACCCACGAGCTGAACAACCCGGCCGCGGCCGCGGTGCGCGCCACGGCGTCGCTGCGCGAGCGCGTGGCCGGCATGCGCCACAAGCTGGCGATGCTGGCCAAGAAGGACATCGACCCGGACCTGCTCGAGCAGCTGCTCGACGTGCAGGAGCAGCTGGTGAAGCAGGTCGGCGACGCGCCCAAGCTCACCGCCATGCAGCAAGCCGACCGGGAAGACGAGATCGGCGACTGGTTCGACGACCACGACATCGACCAGGGCTGGGACCTCGCCGCGACGTTCGTCGCCGCCGGCCTGCGTGCGGAAAACCTCGACGGCGTGCTGGAGTCCGTCGGCGAAGGGCTCATCGACGGGGCCGTGCGCTGGCTCGCGTACGCGCTCGAGGCCGAGATCCTCATGGGTGAGATCGAGGATTCGACCACGCGCATCTCGGCGCTCGTGGGCGCCGCGAAGCAGTACTCGCAGATGGACCGCGCGCCGCACCAGTGGATCGACGTCCACGAAGGACTCGACTCCACGCTGGTGATGATGTCGGGCAAGATCGGGCCGGGCATCGAGGTCGTCAAGCACTACGACCGCAGCATCGACCGCATCCCCGCCTACGCCGCCGAGCTGAACCAGGTGTGGACCAACGTGATCGACAACGCCCTCGGCGCCATGGGCGGCGCCGAAGGCACGGGCAAGCTGACCCTGCGCACGTGGCAGGAGGGCAAGCAGGTCCGCGTCGAGATCGGCGACACCGGCCCCGGCATCCCCGAAGAGGTGCGGCAGCGCATCTTCGAACCGTTCTTCACCACGAAGGGCGTCGGCGAGGGCACGGGTCTCGGCCTGGACATCTCGTGGCGCATCGTCGTCGAACGGCACTCGGGCGACATCAAGGTGACCTCCGAACCGGGCGACACGCGGTTCGAGATCTGCTTGCCGATCGAGGAGCAGGCCTCGCTCTGACACCTGCGCCGGGGCCCCCGGCCCCCCCGCCGCTCTGGCGCCGGGGGGGGGGGGGCGGGGGGGGGGTTTCCGAGCACCCCCCCCGGGTGGGGCCCCCCGACCGGCGGGGTACGCCCC